>JBHPGW010000070.1:0-13257 GCA_042569785.1 Planctomycetota bacterium
TGGGTGGTACATTTTTGTTCCGCCAGGTGGTACACTTTTACTCCGCCGTTTACATGATGCGTGGCAGCGTGACAATCATAGGAACTCAAAACAAGCAGCCGTACTTCTCGCTCAATAAAAATAAGAAGACACGGCTGATTTACCTTGGAAAAAAGAGGGAAGCTAAAGCCAGGGAATACTCGAAAAACTATAAGAAACTTCTTGAGATTGTTGAGGAAATGACTATCATTAACATGACGTTGCTAAAAGAAAATGCCTGCCTATAACACGAAACAAGGCAGGAGAACTTATGACTGTCGAGCAAAGTTTGTGAACTGCAAATACAATGGAATACGTTAGATATCAAAAAATACAATCGCAAAAGTGTAAATTAAAAGTAGTATCACAACTTTTGGCTCTGCTACGGCTAAAAAATGATTGTCTATTTTTGAGTGTAGATTTATAATCAAGCTTCTTCGATCGCACTGTAAAATTTCAATAAAAGATTTGAGGATTTTGCCATGGAATATTCGCTAATAGGAAACAGCAATGAATGAGATAAGATTGACACCATCTGGACAACTTCGCTGGCAAACTGTTTCTGGTGAGTCGCGAGCGCCTGAATTCGCGAAATTACAGAAATCATTTGAGCAGGACTGGCCTCAAGGGCTATTCAAACTTGCTGCCGACAAATACAAAACAACGAATTCTCTGACATTGGGATACTGGCAGGGATTAGCAGAACATTATTTGACGGGATTGTGCCATATACCGGAATCAGTGGATGATATTGTTGTTGAACCGCCTTCTGATTAGGTTTTTTCAACATTGCTATTATCGGCACCGCCAATGTTGGGAGGAGAATACCTTACTTTATCTGTTTTGCGAGAAATATGGATTAGCTTGAGCAGGTGGGGTAATCAGGTCATTGGCTCCGCCGGGGAATTGGCAAATTTTTTGCAAACACACGCTCCCAAATGGCATCAGGTCGGTCAGGTCTGTTTCCATCTTGCCGAAAATAAATCGAACGAGGCATATCCGTTTGCATTTTTAGCTACTTATTCTACAGGATTTGGTTCCGGCGGTCGAGTAAAACACATACCTCTTCGCAGAGCAATGGAGCAATATGCCGGTGCGAAAAATCGTTCCGCCCTGATTAAATTGCTTTCGCCGGTAGAACAGGCCTCTAAGCAGATTGACTGGGTCGGCAGGCTTGTTGACTCCGGCGAAATTTATCAGCCATTAGCATGGCCGGCATATTTTGCACATAAGTTTTTACAAACAGTGCCGAGTCTGGAAGATTGTGGCCTGACTGTGCGGATACCAAACTGGTGGAAAAAACGACCTCGACCACAGGTGTCGGTAACAATTGGCCAGAAACGGCAGTCAAAACTGGGGGCTGACGCATTGCTTGATTTTAATGTTGCCGTTGCCCTTAACGGCGAGGCGCTTTCAGCAGATGAAATAAAAGATATTTTAGCTGGTGGAGATGGGCTGGTATTGGTTAAGGGGCAGTGGGTTGAAGTTGACCGTGAGAAATTGCAGGAGGCGATAGATCACTGGCAGGGTTTACAGGAACAAGCTGAAAATGGTGAGATATCGTTTATCAAAGTGATGCGGCTTTTGGCGGGGGCATCTTCTGATTTGACCAATGACGAGCAGGCTGACCACGAAAAACAGTGGGTTCACATTTCTGCCGGCGGTGCTTTGCGAGAAATTCTATCCGGCTTGCGTGAGCCAGCTAATCTTGATTCCGTAAAAATCGGCAGTCGGCTAAAGACACAATTGCGTCCCTATCAGCAGCGGGGTCTGGCATGGCTGCGATTTCTTGCAGAACTTGGACTTGGAGCATGTCTGGCTGATGATATGGGGCTTGGCAAGACTATTCAAGTGTTGGCACTGCTGTTATACAATCAGCAAAATAAAACGAAGAAGAAGACAAAGCCATCATTGTTAATTGTGCCGGCCTCTCTTCTCAGTAACTGGTGTAAGGAAGCTGAGCGTTTCACGCCGTCTTTGAATTTAACTTTTCTACACCCGGCAGAAACAGCTCGTAAGAGACTTGAAAAAATTGCCCAAAATCCCGACAAGGCGCTTGCCCAAAGTGATTTGCTTGTAACAACATATTCAATGCTGACCCGGCAATCCTGGCTCAGGCGTATTGACTGGCAATTGGTAATTCTTGATGAAGCACAGGCAATTAAAAATCCATCAACTCGCCAGAGCAAAGCTGCTAAAAAACTTTCCGCCCGGTCGCGCATTGTCATGACCGGCACGCCGGTAGAAAATCGCCTTGGTGATTTATGGTCGTTGTTTGACTTTTTGAATCCGGGTCTGCTGGGTTCTGCCAATGTTTTCAAGAAATTTGTAAAAAGCCTGCAAGATAGAGAGCACAACCAGTTTGCACCATTGCGGCAATTGGTTGGGCCATATATTTTACGGCGTTTGAAAACAGACCGTAAAGTTATTAGTGACCTTCCCGACAAGATTGAAACACCATGCTACTGCAAACTGAGCAGGCAACAGGTAAAACTTTATGAACAGACGGTTAAGGCATTAAGGTCAATGCTTAAAGATGCAGATGGTATCGCCCGTCGCGGGATGGTGCTGCAATCGTTAATGCGTCTAAAACAGATATGTAATCATCCCAGCCAACTTACCGGCGATGGCGATTATATCGCTTCTGACAGCGGCAAGTTTCTCAGGCTTGGTGAAATTTGCGACGAAATCGCATCTCGTCAGGAAAAGGCTCTTATTTTTACACAGTTCCGTGAAATCACAGATTCTCTGGCCGATTACCTGGCAACTGTTTTTGGCCGAACAGGTGTGATACTTCATGGCGGGACAGCGGTGAAAAAACGCCAAGCCCTGGTTGAGCAGTTTCAAAGTGATGACGGCCCGCCGTTTTTTATATTATCGCTCAAAGCTGGTGGAACAGGCCTGAATCTTACAGCCGCTTGTCATGTAATCCATTTTGACCGCTGGTGGAATCCTGCTGTGGAAAATCAGGCGACCGACCGGGCGTTTCGTATAGGCCAGAAACACAATGTCCTGGTTCATAAGTTTATAACCACCGGCACGGTCGAGGAAAAAATCGATGCGATGATTACGGAGAAACAAAAGATGGCTGATGAAATTCTTTCTTCGGCCAAAGAGGTGAACCTGACGGAGATGCCTGATGACGAGATATTACGATTGGTTAGTCTGGATGTAACTCGCGCAAAATTATAGGAGATTAAATAGGATGTCGTACTACTCCTGGAGGCCGTATGTTTCGGTTGCTCAGCGAAGAGCTAAAGCGTTAAAACAAATGCAAAAACTTCAAAAAAAAGGCAAAAAGATTGAGCCGGTTGAAATTGAGGGCCGTACTATTGCCCGCAGTTTTTGGGGTAAAGCGTGGTGTAACCATCTGGAGTCGTTTTCGGATTTTTCCAATCGTTTGCCTCGCGGCAGAACATACGCACGCAATGGGTCAGTTTGCCACTTGGAGATTCTTCCCGGCAAAATCAAGGCGATTGTCAGCGGCTCAGAACTTTATAATGTCTCTATCAATATCAAACCGTTGAGAAAATCTGTGTGGAAATCAATCAGAAAACAATGCAGCGGTAAAATTGGTTCGATGCTCGAATTGCTTCAGGGCAAACTGTCTGACTATGTTATGGGAATTGTAACGAAGAGAAAAAATGGCCTGATGCCCTTGCCCTGCGAAATCAAGTTGGGTTGCGACTGCCCCGATTGGGCAACAATGTGCAAACATGTCGCCGCCGCGTTGTATGGTATTGGCAATCGGCTGGATGCCCAACCGGAACTTTTGTTTGTTTTGAGAGGCGTTGATGCCGGTGAATTGATTAGCGGTGATATAGATATGACAATCGCCGATGCAAATACTGCTGTTAAAACCATAACGGATGATAAACTCGCTGATATTTTCGGTGCTGATATCGATTTGGATATTGCCAAGCAAACCAAACCTGCTACAAAAACCCACAAGAAGCGGTCTTCCCGGCAAACTAAACCACTTCACAAGAAAAGGAAACCTATCGTTCGTGCACAAACGGGCAAAGCTAAAACGAAAGCTGGCAACACCAAAAAACTCCCGCGTATTCGCCCAACTGGTAAGTCCGTAGCCAGACTGCGAAAACAGTCAAAATTATCGGTTGCCCAGTTTGCCAAACGAATTGGAGTGTCCGGTGCAAGTATTTACCGATGGGGAAAAATTACCGCAAGACTGAAACTGCAAGATAATACACTACGGAAATTGGCAAAGCTTCAGCAGCAAGTCAACAGAAAATAGTTCGATAACGCCACAGCCACAAAAGTGTTATTGGAAAGTATAGTGGTTTTGGGCTACACTGACCAAAGAACTGAGAGCAAACATTTCATAGCCACATAATGTTCACATATGTGGGCATGAGAGGTAATATAGAATGTAGCCGGTACTACCATAACAGCATTAGATTTAGATTTAGAAGTTAACCAAGCCTTTGGTTACTGGTTTGATTTTAGCGGTAACTGGTGGTTATCTCAATCAACTGGTGTTGACTTTATCCTATTTTCATTGGTGAAGCTGTATAGAAATAACCAGATAAAAGTCCAATACCGCCAATTACCAATATCGGCCATCCACAGGCCCAAACAAAATATAGTCCAATCAGAATACCCAATCCGAAGAATAATATGAAAGCCTTGTAAATCCTCTTCGATGAAATTAAGCCTTCCTGTATCACCCGGCTTCCGCCATTAAAAATGGTGAATTCCAGATTGATGTCGTCGGCACCGCTTTTGTGGTCAAAGTATTCGTTGGCTAAATTAGTTCCGGCATGCATAAATATGACACCCAGCAAAGCTAAAAGGAAGTGGCCTTGATGAAATATACCGGTATTATACCAGGCAATGGCTGTTCCCAACAAAGTTGGTATTATTACTGCTTGAAAAAACGGGGCTCTCATAGCCCTTATCCAAAGTTTAAGCTGCATTTGTTTATTCACTGCCAAAGCAATAGACTGCAATATATTAGTTTTTATATTTCGTGAAACCTCGGATTTTCCTCCAGAGTAACATATATTGTCTTGCGTATATCTTCTCTTATTATGCACATAGAGATTTCGTCGCCAGGCTCACAGCCGGCAAGGTCGGATAGAAATTCCCTTAAGGTTCTCGTTTTTCGGGAATTAAAAGACATGATTATGTCATCAGCTTGCAGGCCCGCTTCTTCGGCAGGAGAATTACGAATAACTTCCTCAACTAAAATGCCGCCTGCCTTTCCAACTTCTTCAATCTTTTTCGCCTCATCAGTGCCGAAAAGAACTTCACTGACTTCTACACCAAGCCAGGGCAATACTTTGTTTACAGGCGGCAAATACGACGGTCTTGCTATTGGCAGTACATACACCGTAATTGTATAATCGCCTTTTACTACGCACATGTAAACTTCGCTGCCTATCTCGCTGCCCAATAAATCGCCTCGAAGTTGACTGACAGTCCTTATCTTTCTGCCATTGAAAGAGACTATTACGTCCCCAGGTTTTATATCTGCCTTATCAGCGGGAGAGGCAGGTACAACGCTTTTGACCAAAGCGCCCTGGACTTTGTCGAGCCGGACCGCTGCTGCTACCTCCGGGGTAACCTCAGAAACCTCTAACCCAAGCCAGGCACTGCCCCACTGGTCTTTGAAAGCTTCATAATCCAGCGGCTCGGCCTTAATAAGACTTTTCTCGTGACTATCAACAGTTGCTCTCGAATCTTGATAAATTACAAAAGTTGCAAGAATGTTTAGCGTCAGCGATATAATTGTTATAATGATTAACCAGTTTTTTCTTAGAAAATTTCCCATTTTGATCCTTTTCAGAGCTTTTTCGATTCTACCGGGCAGATTGCCGCACAGGTATTACACATAAAACACTCATTGCCAGCTATGCCGGGTTTCTTTAATTGGTCATCGTAGTTGATAGCATTCACCTGGCATCTTTTTTGAGCCAGCTTGCAGCCTTTACAGTCATCTTTCGGCAAATTAACGCTTATCAGCCTTAATCGCAGTAAAGAGCATATCCAGCTTAATAATGCGAAAAACGCGCCCAGCGGACAGAAATATCTGCAATAAAACCTTGAAACAAAAGCCGAAGAAACCAGCATCAGTATAAGCCATATCCAGGATACAATATCGCCGTGCAGATTGAAAAATGTGGCAAATGGTTCTATGATGCCGGCTAAATAAATCGCAAGGATGTTGTCGGCGAACAAAATCCCAATCATAAGTAAAATCCCAAGATTGACATATTTTACAACTTTCAAGTACCGGTCAACTTCTCCGGTAATCTTCCATTCTATTGGCACCAGACGGTACAACACTTCGGTAATAGCTCCGAACGGACAAAGCCAGCCGCAATAAAATCTTCCGGCGAAAACTGTTAAGCCTATCGCGATAACAACAAGGCTGTACCAGTACAGATTGTTCAGGAATACAGGCGTGTGAAGAGATAAGAGTCTTAAGATATCATTTATGGAAAACCCGCCTCCCATGAAAATACCCAGGTAGGCAAAGCTCAACCCTAATATAAAATAGCGAAGGGACTCATTCTTTTTGAAAAATGACCAGAACGCCAGGCCAACCATGGCCCACAGGAATATAAAATCTATCTGCCAGAGCAGATGTTGAAAAAACAAATGTTTGACCGGATTGTCCTTGTCAACGTGTCTATTTAAAATTTGCTCTGTAACCAACTCCAGGCCAGTTTTTATTGAGCGTGTAACTGTGCTTGAAGTTATCGTAGCTCCTGTTATAGCGTCTACATCACCTTCGAGAATAAAGTTGTCGCTTGCGTCTTTTTCCTCGAATTGTGTCAGGAACCAGCTTCCATCTTCCAGAAGCCCTTTTGTATATCTTGGACTTTCAAATTCACTGAGCACCCTAACGCCGGTAATCTTTCCCATTGCACCTACGCCAACCAGGGTTGCTATCTGGTCACGGTAGCCCCAACTTTCTTTGGGAACGACTTCTGTTGTCAGAAAAACCACCCCCATAAAATATCCGCCATCAGTAGTATAGCCGCGAAAATGTGGAAATGGTTCTGTTTTTCGGGCAAATGCGTTTGCCTTTGGCAAAACATACGCTAAGTCTCTTTCTGTTATTAGCTCAGCAAAGCATTTGGGCGTTAAATTCAAAAAGACCAGTAGAGAAAATATAAATATTACAGATTTCGACTGTTTTTTCATGTTTGACATAACTTGCGTCTGCAATTAAATAGAAAGGGAAATTGTTGCTAAGATCACTGATACTGCGATACTGCTGAAAATTATCGGCTTAAAAGATCGTTTGGCTGCTGTGCTAAGCTCTTGTTTGGTTTCTATAATCGACTTGACGCCCATTGCTATCAAAATACTGCCAACAATAATGGCGGCGAATTCGTCCATGAAAATAAAGCCAAACATCGTTCCTATCAAACCAAGTACAACCGCAGTTCCCGAAAACAAATTCATCTTATTCTGCCAATGTGAATTTCGTCTCGTACGCATACACTCTTTTATATCATCGTTATCAGTACCTTTTGAATATTTATATACTCCCACATATATAACTAAAGCGATAAAAGCGACTGCAACGCTTATAGAATCCGGCTTTTCTACTCTATCAAGCACAAGGAGCATAAAATTGTGGAAACAAATCGCCAGGCCTACTGTAAAAAGGAAAAGACCCATGCAATATGTTGCCTGGGTCTCGGTGGCAGCGATTTTTTGGCGGATTTTTTTATTGGTTCCTTTTCTGTCAATCCTGCCATACATCTGGCAATCTTTGCAGGCACGATAATTTATAAAAAAAGCGATGACATCGGTCATAGAGTGAATGGCGTCAGCTACAAGAGCGTGACTGTTTGCTAATATACCGGTGATGCCTTTGCCTATCACAAGCAAAATATTGCAGATAAGTGAGACAAAAATCGAATTATTTTTTTCTTTCGGCGACATAATATCGTATCCTGAATATTGTTTGATTACTACAGGCGTGATGTAGTTTGCCAGAGCAGGTTTGTTATTAATCGCTCAGGCCTCATCCCGGCAGGATGAGATTTAATAAACCACCCACTATAAGGCTGGATAGAATCATAATCACTGCGGATTTGAGCATATCCATGACTCCCAATTCCCTTATGAGCGTTGTAAATGTAGCAACACACGGGAAATACATTGCCAGAACTACCGAGGCAATTACCAGTTGTTTAATTGTCAAGCCAAGTGGAATAAGCATTCCAACGGCAACATCTTTACGCAGGAAACCTACTATCAACGCACCCACAGCTTCCTGCGGAAGCCCCAAAACATGAGTTACAACCGGAGCTGTTATTTTTCCCACGAACTGAATTATTCCAAATGTATAGAGAAGATTTACTATAAACACTCCGAGCAGTACAAACGGAACCGCTTCTTTTAGAAACCACTTTATTCTTATCCATATTTTTTTTGCCAGAGACCTCATATATGGGATTCTATAAGGAGGTATCTCTATGAATATCTCCGGCGATTCGCCTTTGACGGTTTTGTTGAATATAAGGCCAAGTATTACCCAAACAACCAGCAAAGTTCCGTAGATAATCGCAAGGTATCCAACACCATATTCTCCTACCAGCCCTACTACCATAGCCTGCAAGGCAGCACAGGGCACCGCGATTGATAATATTGTTGCGGAAATGAATCTTTCTCTTCGGGTCTCAAGGACTCTGGTTGCCAGTGCACCCGGGACATTACATCCGAGCCCAAGCAGCATTGGCACTATCGCAAAACCATGCAGTCCCAATCTGTGCATCAGAGTGTCTACCATAACAGCCAGCCTTGGTATAAAGCCCAAGTCTTCCAGGAACGAGAGAACCACGTAAAATGCAAAGACATACGGCAGAACCGCACCAATTGGGACAAAAAGTCCCGTGGTCAACAGCCCAAAAGATTGCCCAAAATCTATCTCACCGTCTATAAGCTGGCCTATAACGAGGTTGTGAAGAAATCCCCCGGAACCCATAAGAGCCGACAGTTTCATCATCACCGGCGCCCAAAGTTTTTCAAAAACAGGTTCGCCAACATAGCCTATGAGTCCTTCGCCGATAAATCGTATAACCTTAAATGCTAAAAACATCACTACAACAGCCATAGGAATACCGGTAAGAGGTCTGACAGAAGCATCTCCGAGTCTTTCTATCCATGTGTGATGTCGGTGGGTGATATTTTGTACTTTTTCTACAATATTGCCAATCTCGTGCCATCTTTCTTCGTCTTCATATTCGTAGTTGGAAGGTTTTGCAGTTTTGATTTTTTCCACAAGCTTTTTAACACCCTCACCAGTAACAGCACAAATCGGAATACAGGGAACACCCAAAATCTCTTCAAGTTTTTTTTCATCGATCGAGATACCTTTGTGTTTTGTCTCGTCCCAGAAATTCAGTGCCACAACAGTGGGAATTTTGCTTTTAAGCAATTGAAGCGTTAGATTCAGGCTGCGTTCCAGATTAGTGGACTCCACAACATTAATGATCACGTCTCCATTAGTATGCTCGCCGAGCATCTCAACCGCTATTTCCTCTGCCTTACAGGTCGGTTCCAGAGTATATGTTCCGGGCACATCGATAAGTTCTGCCTGTTTGTCACCAAGCTTCATGCTGCCCTTTGTAAATTCAACCGTAGTACCTGCGTAATTGGAAGCAATGACATTTGCGCCGGTAAAGCGGTTGAAGACAACGCTTTTGCCAACATTAGGATTTCCCATAAGAAGAATTTTCATGTCTTGTCGTCTCCATTAACTTCCACTAATACCCTTGAAGCCATACCAAATCCTACGGCAGCCTGTGTATGATTGTGCTGCAAAAGAACAGGCCCTCTCATCAACTGCTCAGAAATCTTTGTGATCTCTTTGCCTGTTCTGATACCAAGGGCCTCAAGTTTGCTGGCCAGGCCATAGCCGCCATTGATTTCTACAATTTTACCTCTTTGACCTGACCTCATCTGAACCAGGGAAACTCTGTTAACTTTTGTTCCGCTCATTTGCGATTCCTTTCAATCATCTGAAATTTACTCCGCATTTTCTGTTTTAGAATGTCACTTGTGCTCTGGCGCCAAAAACAAGAGCGTCTTTGGAAGTGCTGCCTTCACCGCCAGTAGGATTAGCTACATACTGAATACTCGGCCCAAAAACAAACCACGGCGTAATATGGGCATTGTAGTAAGTTTCAAAAACGCTCTCATAATCTGCCGGATAATCCGAAGCTGCCCTATTGGCGAAAATGCCCTGAGCATAGGCCATGCCAAATACATCATCATCTCTGCCATCGAACAGCCCTTGATATTGGAACCCTGCGCTGAAGAAATTTGTAATGTCATTTCGCTTGCTGGGGGTTGGGTTCTCTCCATACGCAGATATTGGATGCGATTTGTTCGTCCATGGCAATGTTGCTGCCCTCGCACTCAACGACAAAGGTTGGGTATTTTTGATGTAGTGTAACGGTTATCCCAGGCCTTAAATGAAGGCCGTTGATCTTGTGGAGTTGCCGGTCACTTTTGCAATTTACATAAGCGATACGTGCGGATTGGCCTACCTCTAATTCCGACAAAGGAATTACCGAACTGTGCGCCGTCTTTGCGGAACTTTCGCAACACCTGCCCTGAGGTATTGGCAGACCATGAGGACACAACCTGGGATGGCCCAGTAAAGTACAGATACTATCGACCAACTCGGGTGTGACGATATGTTCAAACTCACAGGCTCCGGGCTCAAAATCTCCGCCAAGGACATCGTAGAGCAGCCTTTCGGCAAGTCTGTGAGCGCGAATTATTCCCCTGCCGTAATCGGCGCCTTTCTTCGTAAGTTTGATTTTACTTCTGTCGGCAGAGAGCTCGACCATATCTTCAGATGACAATTCATCAATTAAGTCAAAATCCATATTTCCATTCATCGCGGCCTTTAGAGCCTCTGTTGAATCAGTTCCTTCTTCTTTCATGTAATACAGCCGTTCGATATGCTCGTCTTTTTCTCGTTTATGATTCATAGTACCTCTCCACTATTGATTTTGAGTTTTTTTACTTTGCCATCTTACAGCTTAAAGAGGCCAACCAACAACCAGTTCAAAAGACCGGCTATCAGAAACGAACTGGCATTTATAATAACCGCCATGCTGAGAGCTTGCTTGGCTCCGAGCTGCTTGATCATAGCCACGATGTTGGCGAAGCATGGAACAAACATTGTCGTAATAGTTACAGCAATTATACACTGTACGTAATTGAGCTTTCCTGCTTGTATAAGCTTTATAATCATCCCCGCAGCGGCTTCATGCCTGGCCATACACAGGATAAGGGCATCTACCATTTCCAGCGGCAGGCCTATGAAATGAGTCATCACTGGTTCGAGAGCGGTTTTTGCCGCATCGAGAATTCCGATCTTATCGATCACAAACATAGCGACTGCTGCATATATAAACACCGGCACGGCTTCTTTGATAAACCACCAAAGCCTGTAATACGTTTTTACAATCACTGCTTTTGGATTAGGCAGTCGTATTGGCGGCAGTTCCTGTAAAAAATCGCTTCTCTCTTCTTCTTTTAGTATTTTGTTCAAAGCCACCCCCGCAGCGATTTCAACAATCACCAGTGTAGAGAAGGCAATCACAAACGCCCTTACACCCATTCTGCCAAGTATGCTCATATTCAGAGCCATCTGAGCCGCACAGGGTATGGCAAATGCGATTAAATAGATTGCAATGTACCTTTCCTTTTTTGATTTCAGGCTTTTGGTAGTCAGTGTCGCCATGGTCTTACAGCCGAAGCCGAGAACCAGAGGCATTATCGCGCTACCACTGAGGCCGAGCTTATCGAAAATTCTTTTTGTCAAAACACACAGATTTGGTATATAGCCGACATCCTCAAGGATATTGAACGCAATAAAGAAAACTGTCAATATCGGCATAATCGTTAAAAATGCGTTAGCCAGGCCCAGTGATAAAATTCCGTAGTCGCCTATTAAAAATTCATTCAGCCATCCGATAGTTACCAAGCTGTCTATCTTAGCTTCGACAGGAACCCATAGAGTTTGGTCCATCCATCCAGCGATTACATTGGCGACATTAACGACGAGCAGATACATAATAAAAAGTACCAAAAGCAAAATCGGTATCCCGAATACCGGGTGACGGCTTAGACGAGCAAAACCTGTAGCAAACTGGTTCGGTTCTATTCTTTGTCTTCTGGTTGTATTTTCCGCCAACTCATCCACCCAACGGCTGCGTGTGTTGTTTACGGCATTGGCGATATTCCCCCTGAACTGTTTTTTAATTTTATCTATCTGCTGAATCAACTTATCAGTTTTCTCTGCGCCATACTTTTTTGTCAGATAATCGGCAAGAAACGGATCGTCGAGCAACAACAGTACCGCGGCTTTTCGTTTAAACCATACATCCTCCGGTAATTGAGGGGCAATAGCTGATATGCCGCTATCTATAATTTCTCCATACTTTACAGGCCGCTTGCCGATGCGGGCTTTACTTATGGCTGCTTTCAATTGATTTGTGCCTATACCATTGATGGCGATTGATTCAATGACGGGGATGCCTAAAGCCCGTGACAGACCAGTTGAATCTATCCATATACCCTTTTTAGCGGTTTCATCTATCGCGTTGAGCGATATTGCCATAGGTATCCCCAACTCTAACAAATCCGCCGTGAGTGTCAGCGATTGTTTCAACAGGTTCGCGTCAATGCACTGGACGATTACGTCCGGCTTTTCGGAAAATATCATATCGCGTACCTGGAGTTCTTCTTCGGAGTGGATATAAAGGCAGTGCAGGCCGGGCGTATCGATGACTTCGTAAGATTGGCCGTTAATATCGCACCTGGCTCTCTCCGTCTCTACCGTAGTAAGTGGATAATTGGCAACCAGTGTATATGTACCGGTGAGATTGTTAAACACCTGGCTTTTGCCGGTATTCGGCAAACCTACGATAGCGATTTTCTTAACATCAGAAGAATTGCTTAAGCTATCGCTATCTTCCTTCTTTTTTCGAGTTGATGTACTAACCATATTCCAACCCTCCTTAAAATGTCATTCTGTAGGCAGTGCATGGGGTATAAATGCTCTTTCTGTCGGTAATCGTGGGATGGATATTGTTGAGGCATTCTATGAGGGTCCTTTCTTTAGTGACAATTTCACCATAGCCGTTGGTAAGCTGGATTTCACCGGCATATTTGACGCAAGCCAATACGCTGATGACGAATGTGCTCAGTTTCTAAATGCCGCTCTTGTTGATGATC
>JBHPGW010000071.1:0-13097 GCA_042569785.1 Planctomycetota bacterium
TATAGAAATGTAAGAAAAAAATTATTTTGTACTTGAGGGATGGCCTCATAACAGTTCACGAAGGACACGAAGGAAAAACAAAGCAACTCCCCGACACGTCGAGGGGGGTAATTAAAATTGTCCGGTACATTTTCCAAGTCCGCGGAATTATTTAATAAAAGAGATTGGCTAATATGTCATTCCGCACTTGATGCGGAATTCATTTTCTTTACTGGATTCCTGCCTACGCAGGAATGACAACGGGGCGCAGGAATGACAAGGGTGGTAGGCGGCTAAATCCTTCGATGTACTCAGGACAGGACAGGAATATCGAATATCGAACAAGGAATAACGAATTATGAAGTGGGTACCCCCAAGCAGGCTTGAGAGCTAAACAAAAAAAATAACCCTCGGCAGTGCCGAGGGCTAACAATTAAAATATTATCCCCTGATCCATTCGGGGGAATTAAAGTTGTCCGGCCATAAAATAGCAAAACGCGGAATGATTTAATAAAAGAGATTGGCTAATATGTCATTCCGCACTTGATGCGGAATCCATTTTTCTTTACTGGATTCCTGCCTTTGCAGGAATGACATTGTAAGGGCAGGATGATTACGCCCAAGCGGGCTTGGGGGCTAAACGACCTGCCGAATGAATCGGCAGGCTAAGTATAATTAAAAAACAACCCCCTACAGTGCAGGGGGCTAAAATAAAAATCTGGTTGGTGGTCGGGGGTAAATATTTCGCAATACGCATCACGCTTCATGCGATACGAGATACTACATAAGATTTTCTCGGTACCAATCTATTGCTTTTTTCAGGCCCTCTTCGAACATTACTACTGGCTCGAATCCTATGGTCTCTTTTGCGAGGCTGATGTCTGCGAAAGAGTGTTTTACGTCGCCGGGGCGTGAATCTACATATATTGGTTTTACGTTTTTATCTACGATGTTGTTTATCAGGTCGATTATTTTGTTTACGCTGATGGTGTCGCCGCAGGCTACGTTAATGGTTTGGCCTGTGGTTTTTTTCGCTCTTGCGGCTAAGAGGTTAGCTTCTACTACGTTGTCGATATATGTGAAGTCTCTTGTCTGTTCGCCGTCGCCGTAAATTGTTGGGGGCTCGTCTTTTAGAATGCCCATAACGAAGGCTGGTATGGCTGCTGCGTACTGGCTTGTCGGGTCCTGGTATGGGCCGAATACGTTGAAATATCGCAGCGAGATGGTTTCTAAGCCGAAAACCTTATAAAAGACGGAGCAGTAATGTTCGCCGACGAGTTTTGCGACCGCGTATGGTGAAAGCGGGTTATCTACCATTGTTTCTACCTTTGGCAGAGTTTCTGAGTCGCCGTAAGCGGATGAGCTTGCGGCGTATACGAATCGTTTCACGCCGGCATCGCGTGCAGCGAGCAGCATTGTAAAGGTCGCGTCAACGCAGTCACGATGTGTGGCGGCTGGGTTGTCGATACTCTTTGGTACCGATGGCAGAGCGCCCTGGTGGAGGACTATGTCGATATCCTTTACAGCGGAGTTTGCGACTTGCGTATCGGCCATGTCTGCTTCTACGAATTCGAGTTTATCTATGATGCCCTCCAGGTTGCTCATTTTGCCTGTTGAGAGGTTGTCGAGTACTCTGACGAAACAGCCTTGCTCGATGAGTTTTCTGCAGATGTTCGAGCCGATAAAGCCGGCACCGCCAGTGACGAGGAATCTATCCATAGTAACGCCTTTCATGAAAATGAAGTAATTATCCTACTGGCGGGTATTATAGCAGTGTTATTTGGCATTGGCAAGTTGAAGCTGCTGCTCCTGGTATTTTTCATAAGAGTCGAACTGCTCAGCGAAGTATCCGCCTTTCATGGCTTTAACGGCAAAGAGGATACATCCAGGTATGATTGCGTTTACTTCTCGCAGTTCGCGTATAGCTCTAAGGGCCGCTCCCCTTCTTGTAGTTGCGGCGTGGAATACCAGGACGGTAGCGTCGACGAATCTTGCCAGAGTTTTAACATCGCTGACCAGCAGTACGGGCGGGCCGTCAAAAATGATAGTATCGTAATTCTGCTGCTGATGCTTTATGAGTTGCTGCATCGCTTGAGAGCCGAGCAACTCGGCAGGATTGGGTGGCAGTAAGCCTGAATATATTATGTCGAGGTTTTCGGTGCCGGAAGGCTTAATGACTTCCTGGTAACTGCTCATTCCTGCCAGCAGAGTGCTCAAGCCGAATTCGTCAGGTTCTTCGTTCGGGTCTTGATCTTTTTGGCCGTTGCGAGAGAAAACTTGAGTTAAGCTGGGCTGCCAGAAATTGGCGTCTATCAGCAGTATTCTTTTGTTCTCTGCGGCGAGAGAGATTGCCAGGTTTGAAGCGACGGAAGTTTTTCCGTCACCTGCCATTCCGCTGGTAACAAGCAGTACCTTCATCGATCTCTCGTGGAACTGAAACTTTAAGTTGGTTCTGAACCGCCTATACGATTCACTGATAATGGAATATGGCGCTTTGTTGACGACATGGTAGAGATCGACTCCTTTAAGGTGTCCGTCTTCTTCGGCATCTGGAATAACGCCTAAAAGCGGAATGTGCAGATATCTTCCTATGTCTCTTGGCGTTCTTAGCAGATCATTCAGCAGTTCGATAAGAAAAGCCAGTCCAACCCCGAGCATAAAGCCAAGCATTGTTCCAGCGGGGACGTAAATTATAAGTTTTGGAGAACTTATTTCGAGTGGTACCGGCGCTTCACCAACGTTCTTAACTTTGGTGGTATCCGGGTCCTCGCGAATATTCCTCCACTTCGTAATTAGCCCCTTAGTTTCTTCGAGCCTATCTTTTATTCCATCTCTTACAACTTTTCGCTGCTCATACATTACCCTGGCGATATCGAGTTTGGCTTTTTCGGTATATGCTTCCTCACGCATCTCGTTTAATCGTTCAAGTTTACCAGTTAAAACAGTTAACTGGTCCTGCACTCCCCGATAGTTTGCCCTTCTTGTCATCTCAGCTAATCTTACCCTGTTTTGCTGTCTTTCTTCCTCCAGGCCATTTAGGAATTGCTGATAGTCCTTTACCACGCGATGGTTTTCGCCAAATTTGGCAAGCTTGCCTTGAAGAGACGCATTGAGCTCGGTAATCCTTCTGGTAAGAGAAAGTATTGTAGGGTCAGTTTCCAACTGTTTTGAGATTTGATCTTCGTCAACAGGCTCAGAGAGCTGTCTTTCGAGAATCATTGCACTTGAATTTGCCTGATTAACTTCGAGAGTGAGCTCGTTTTGCGAATCATCGAGTTCTGTCAATTTTTCAGTTATTATGTCACGGAAGTTGCGAGCTTCAAGGTCACCAAAGCCTGAGTTTTTACGAAGCTCTTCCATTGTAAATTCGGCAGATCGTAACTCAGTTTGGAGAGTTTCCTGCTGTGTGGTAAGTACCCCAAGCTTGCTGTCAACATCTTGTTTTTCTGTTTGTCCCTGTGAACTTATAAACATCCTGAGCATCTCATTTACGATCAGCGCGGCTTCTTCAGGATTGCCACATGTCATTGAGAGTACAACAAACTGACTGTCTCTCTTGGCGTAAGCACCAAATTTTCTCTTGAGATTTTTAAGTGCTCTTTTAATTCGCTCATCTTTAATATCACTGAAACTTTGAAACCACATTGTTTCCTGGACTTTTTCCCTTTTGGTGATCAATTGCATCAGCATGTTCTGTTGTTTTATAAGGGCCGCTATTGAGACACGATGGCCATAAAGAATATCTTTATTTGGTGTTCTAGTGCCAATTATACCCGGGTCTTCGATCGCCGGGGGAAGTACCTCTATAATTGTCGTTGCGGTATATTTCGGGGCATAGCGTCTAACAAGGAACCATCCGACACCTCCAAGCATAATGCCCATAAAAGTCAATGATACTATGAGCAGGATATGCCTTCTGAATATTAGGACAATATCCTTTGGAGTCAGTTGTAACTGCGTGGTCTGTGGATTAGGCCTGGGGCCTGATGGCCTTGCCGCATGTCCTGGCGGCATTGGTACTTGTTTTTGTTCTTGCTCTGCCATTTTTTTACTACCTATTTTTTAGAGGCTTAATATGAGAGCCTCTGTATAGCTGATTTTACCAGGTCCATATCTTTGGTTGACAGTCTTTTGTTACCGAGCTTCTCAGCCTGCTTATAAGCATCTAAGGCCTGAGTTTTGTTTCCAAGTTTTTCCTGTATCATACCGGAATGCATATATACCTCCGGCATCAGCACAGCCTGTTCGTCCGAATAGCCCTGAATTGCCGATTGCATATACTGTCCTGCTTGTTTGTATTTTCCATTTTTGTAGAGCACATAAGCATAAGTATCCACAACTGCCGCGTCATCGGGTCTCAATTTCCAGACCTGCTCTGCGTATTCAAGAGCCTTCTCCAGTTTTTCATCATTTTCAGCAAGTATATATGCGAGGTTATTTAAAACCGTAGTATTGTTCGGCATTTTTTCCAGTAGACTTTCGTGTTCTTCTATCGATTTCTGCAGGTACCCTTTATCGGACGTTTTTGTGTAGGCTGATAACAATAAGATCGCCTTTTTCTGTCTGTAACTGGTTATGCCTGGGCTTTGGGGCCCTAATATCTGCATACATTTATCAAGATAGCTGATGGCCTTGTTATAATTGGCATTTATCTCTGCGAGATTATACATGGAATAATTTGCGGCAAATGAGTCTGGATTTGTTCGGAGCATTTCCTCACAAACTAATTGCAGTTCCTGGGGGCCCAATAACCGGTACATTTGCATCATTACAAACGATAAATAGCGATCATCTGTCCCCGCCTTATCGACGGCCTTTCGTGAGTATGCAATGGCGGATTGCTTGTCTTTTATCTTGACCATTGCTTCGGCCATTCCGATAAAAGCGGTAGGAGCGTACCTGCCATCCGTTTGTTTGCGTGCCACGTCAAAAAGTTTATTAACTTTTTCGTCCATCATAAGAGCATATAAGTAACCACCAAGAACATCTCTATTGTCGGCCTGCTCGTCTTTGACTTTGTTCCAGAGTTGTTCATACAAACTCGATGCCCTGTAATAATCTCCTGTTCTCATAGCAAATACAGCAGCTTTTTTGTTCCATAGATGGTTGTCGCTGAATTTGTCCATAAGGTCATCATAGAGGTTATTAAGATCATTTGTTTTTCCAACTTTTGCGTAAACGTATTCAAGCAATGAGACAGCTTTGGCGTATAACTGGTCTGCCTGTTTCTGTGAGATGATGTTTCTCAACTCAAGAATAGCGTCCTCATACCGTTCGATCTGAACATAAGCCTTTGCCATGTCGAACCTTGTTGCCGGTCGATCCAATATTATTTTACTTGCTTTGAAGTCACTTATCGCCTGTCCATAATCAGCTTTCAAGTAGTTTATTCGCCCTCGAAGCCACCATGCGTATAGATTTTCCTGGTTATTTTCCAGGCTTAAGTTTATCAGCTTCATCGCCTGGTCTAACTGTCCCTGTTTCATCGCAAGCCAGCCGTCAAACAAGGCTCCGGTTGGGTCATCAGGATACCTTTCCCTGAAACTTTGCAGCTTTTTTTCTACTTCCTGGATAAGCCCCATATTGAGGAACAACTGTATCTGTGAGAGTTTATTTTGGACACTGTCGTCAGCCGAGATGAGCAAGTCTGTATATTCTTTTATGTCATCTTTGTTGCCGGTTTTTTCGGCGATGATCACAAGACCTTTAATCGCATCGATATTTTCAGGGTCATCCTGACGTATCTGTTCGAGAGCTTGTTTTGCTTTAGAATATTGCCCTGAATAAATGTAGTGTACCCATAGAAGTTTTTGATTTTGACTTTGCTTGAGCAGTTTTTCAGCTTCCTGGGGTCGATCCGTTTGGCGATAGTACTCGGCGTAACTGTTAAGTACATCTATATTTTGCGGAGCTGCTGCCATTGCCAGCTTATAAGCTGATTCAGCAGTATTGAAGAGGAACTCTTTCTTGCGTGGATCGCTTTCTTTTGCAGCTATTCTCATTGCCATTTTTCCCAGCATCAAAGTATTTTCGAGGCTTGGAAAAGCCTTTTGTAATCTTTGTCGAATCGCCAAAGCTTGTGTCGGTGATTCATCACTTATAAACTCAGCAAAAACACTTGGCAATGCAGTGTCGGATGGGTTTAGACGAATAGCTCTATACATAGCAGCTTTTGTTTGATCTATCTGTTCGGAAGTTACTTTGTCGCCAAGCATTTGATTTTGCGCATATAGTGTAACTGCCAACATTTTGGCGGCTGCTCCATTTTCCGGGTTCAGTGTGACAGCTTTTCGGGCATTCTCAACCGCCTGTGTATCATTTTTTAATGCGTTATAGATAGTGCTTCTTAACATATATCCTTGAGAGAAGATGGGCCTTTGTTTTAAACATTCATCAATCTTTGTCAGTGCATCTTCATATTGTCCTTTAGTCAAATACAGTTGTGCGGCGAAGAAGTCTCCATTGCATCCGTCGAGGTTTTCTTTTCGAGAAATTTCTATAACTTTTTCAGTCTTTTGCTGTTCCTTTTTGAACAGTGCCAACTCAAAAAGCTGTGCCGCGGCGAATTTTCGGTATGCAATGGATTCTTCACTGGTATCAACATTGTTGCTGAACAGGTATTTTTCATATCCTGCAATCGCCTGGTTTGGTTCGTTATTTCTGCGATAAAAAGCGCTTAACGCCAAAAATCTTTTATCCGGGTCATCGATCTCGGAGAGCACCTCTTTTTCTATTTCAGCTTTTCTTTGAGCGGAAATATTGAGAGGGTCAGGCTCATCGAGCATACGTTTGTAAGACAAAGCTTTAGTATTATCAGGGAAATATCCCAGATATTTGGCCATCAAAGATTTAGCTTTGCCGATCTGGTTCTGTACTATGTAATAATTACAAAAAGTGTTGATCGGTATTGATCTGAGAAAATCCTTGTCAGTTGCATAGACATTTTCCATTTCATCAACTATTCGCTGCATGTAGTTTTTCAATTCATCAGCAGTTAGAGGTTTCCTCTGGAGATTCTCTTGTTCTTGAGAATCCTCTTGCTCGTCGAGCTGTTGAAGAAGAATGTCCGAGCTTTCACTTATTTTTTTGCTCTGCAAGGATTGTTGGGAATAAGCTATTTCAGCTAAAATCATTGAGAAATCAAGCTTTATGGTATTAGGGTCATCGGCATCTCTTTTAGCCAATTCCTCCTTGGCCTGTTCAAACTGTTTTGATCTTATAAGGGCATTGATACGAAGCTGTTGGCTTCTATCGGTCTGTCCATAATTTTGTTCATAAAAAGCCACATTAGTAAGAACACCTTGCCATGCCTGTCGTTTTAGCATAAGATCGGCAAAGTCCAGACGCACCTCCGGCATAGTTTGTTCAAAGCCTGGCGTATCCAATGCGGTTCGTAGAAACTCGATAGTTGCTCCAACTTCCGGTGAATTTTTAAATATTCTGGCAAGTTCATATGCTAATTTTCCGTCAGGTTGATCCGCTGATTTAAACATCTCATATGTTGCGTATAATTTTCTGACAGCTTCATCTTCATTGCCCCTGGCCAACTCAAGCATACCCTGGTATTTAATAACCTGCGGGTCCTCACCGCTGCCCAAAATCTGCTCAATTCCATATACCATTTTCTCGGCATTTTCCATCCATTGCTGTACCTGTGCCTCCGTACCGACGCTGTTTCGTCGATAGTTAAGCACTTGTTCAATATAACAATCGGCGAGAAATCGATAGAAGAAGAATCTATTGGATTTATTTGCCCAGAATCGCGGCCCGGTACTCTCTTGTGTATCCGGCAGTTCAAGTGCATTCTCGGCAATTTTGATAGCTTTTCTAACATCCGACTTTCGTTTTTGTAAGGAAAATCTTTGGTAATAAAGCCCAGCAGCGATCTTGGCATAGTCGACATTCTGGTCGTCAAGTTCGATAGATTTTTCAATTGCTCCTATAGCTTTGTCGAGATATTCGTGTCCTAAACGTAAATAATACTCTACCAACGCAGAATACACTTGAGGATCCGAATGAAATTGCTCAATAATTGACATATACTCCGCTTCGAGGGCTTTGTACTGATCAATGCCGGTTATTTGCTTTAGAAACGGTTTCATAGACAATAGAAAAAGATGTGCCTTTGTATCCTCACCAGCATTGTCAACGGCGATTTCCAAATATTTCTCGATTTGGTTTAGTATATTTTCTTTTTGCTCAGGGCTCATCAAGGGCTGGAGCTGCATTCTCTGTAGGGTGGTCTGCGCCAGATACAAATACAGATCGGCATTAGACGGTTCGATCTCTCTAACCTTTTCCAGATCATCGATGGCCTTGCCGAGAGATTGGTTCGGATCAGCAACGGCACCGGTGGTGGCCCCGATAAAGTTGGCTCTTGCATTTAGCAGGTATAAATACGACTCAAGTGTTTGGCCGCTGGCTCTGGGCTGGATTTCAAAAGATTTCCAATTATCAGGGCTTTGGGCCAGTTGCTGCTGGTCTAAAACTTCTAAAAACTCTATAGCCTGGGTGCCAACGTCTCTCCAGGCACTAAGCACCCCATTATCAGCAACTATATAAAAGTACTTAATCTGTCCTAATCTGGCACGTATGTTCTTCGGGTCTATCTGAATAATCTGGTTCCAGCAGCCTCTTACGAATTTCCATTCACCTGTTTCCATATACAGGTCCACAAGCTTAAAAAGTATCTCAATTCGTTGTTCATCGCTTTTTGACCGTGATCGTGCTTTGTGATAGCCTTTGGCGGCCTTAGCATAGATTTCGGACTTCAATTCTTCATCTGTTTCCTGTCGAGCCAGTTTTAAGCTTGCGTCGCCATCGTCGATAAACTTCTGCGGATCCTGACTTAGATAGAGGATCGCGGCAATGCCTAGCAGCACTGCAAACATAAATACTACTATTCCGAGGATAGCTACTTTTTTGTTTAACTTTTTCCTTGCCATAAAATCCCTTTCTGTTTTTCGTGTCTTGTGGCCCGTGACTCGTGACTCGTTTTTTTTTAGCGAGGCGTCAGTGTTTTTTATATTCAGGCCAATGTTCTTTTTCTAATATTGGTAATATTACACTTAAAAGTTTCCTGCTCGCAGAAGCCGCCTTACTTTCATCGAGAATTGACCTTCGGTTGTTATTTGAGAAAAAGGTCCACTCAACTTTTGAAAAATAACTATGTTTTCCAGCGACATTTTCATTCAGCGTAATTCTTGCCGCATCACGATTGTTGACGTATTTGTCATTAACATTTATTAAATATAAAACAGAAAAATCTTCCTTTCGTGACCAAAGGTCCCCGCCAGTATCGGCAAATACCAGGTGTCTTATCGGGATATCCTTTTCAAAACCATCCTCATTTATCCGAATCTTGGTCGAACTGGTAGCTTTCCTTTGATTGCCACCGCCGGCATAACACTCCTCGGGTACATGCGGCACCCTGTCTGGCAGTTCATAATAAGTAATAAACAAGCTACATCTACGAACACTACTGTTAATTGGTTCGTCAGTATCTTCTAAAGTCCACTGAATATATTCCTCTGTACCGAGTGCCTTGAGAATATCCTTATCCTGGATTTTTGCCTCATTGATTACGCGGTATTGGCCCAAATGAGCTTTATTGATCAGGGACAAGGATTTTTTCAAAGGCAACGGCTCTTTTTTAAACTCCATCTCGAAATAATCCATCGCCAAAGGCATACCGATACTGGCGACAGCAAGTACCATGACAGATATCAAAAAGCCCTGCTCAAGGTAGATGCCCTTAAGGCGAGAAAAGGTGGTTTTCTTCTTTTTTATAGACATTTAATAATTCACTCTTTCCTGCGTATTATGATATCTTCGGTAACGGCCTGGTCCTGGTCGACCACCAGATTCGCCATAAACCATGCGATCGCACCATAAAGAAAGAACGCTAAGGGAAGCATAAGCATACCAAGCATATCGTGGTAGATTCCCTTGGCGTATTTCGGATTGCCGAGTATAACGATAAACCCTGTTACCGTTACACGTATTATATTGCAAAATATTGCGATTGGTATAGTCGTGCTTAACAGTATAAGCCTCTGCCATGTGGGCCTGTAGTGCAGATAAGCCATCGCCACACCCAATGCCAAAAATGCCATCAAAAGACGCATACCACTGCAGGCATCCGCTACATTAAGTGCGTCCATTTCCTTACCCCTATAGATCACATCAATTATTACTCCGCTGACCGTCGCCTGAACCCCATCCACCAGATTCAATGTAAAATTAGAGACCTGGGCGGCTAACAATCGCATCGGCATTGTTACCGCAACGTAGTACCGCTGAGGCAAGGGAACCGCAAAAACCAAAAAACCTACAGGAAGCCAGAAATACTTTACCAGCTTCCATCCACCGTAAAATAATACCAACGCCCCTAAAGTTGCGATCATGCCGATAGGACGAAGATAGCCGTATTGAAGCCCGATCACATTGAAAGGATAAAAGACTAAACCGCCAATCAGCAAAATAAGCCCGAGATAATTTGGTTTGGTCTGGAGACTGGCGATCTCTTTTTTGTGCTGATTGATAAAGTACACGCTGAAGAGAGGTATCAGGAAACCGTGTGACCAGCTTGGGTCCGTTACCCATTTGGCTACGATGCGTTTGATCTCATAGGAAAATATCGATATGAAAAGAGCGCCGATTACAGCTATCTTTATCCAGCTGTGAATATTGAAAGACTTAGATACAGCTTCTGAAGCGACATTACTGTCACCGCCAAAAACGTTCTGGGATTCTTCAGAAGTGATCGTTTTTTCACTCATAATTTAAGCTGATAAATAAAACCGGTTAAAATCCGAATGGCGCCAGAGGATGTCTCAAGCCAAGCTCACGGTCTACGAAATTACGATCGTAAACAAAACCGAAACCATATGACGCGCGGAATGCGTTCCGTATTACCGCTCTGAATCTAGCAGTCGGATGTGTGCCCACATTTATTAGATCGTTCGGCTTAATGAAAAAGTCAGGCTGTTCGCCGCTGGCTATCTTTTCCAGATTTACCATTACTGTTTCTTCTTTATTCTTTCCTATTCTCCTGATAACTTCAACTCGTTTTGGCCATGCTAAAGGCCCCAGGCCCCCTGCCGCGGCTACCGCCATTTTCAAAGTCATCGGCCTGCCGGTAATATTAACATATCCTACTCGATTGATATTGCCCATAATAGCGAATTCGCCAATAATGTCAAGAGGTACCTGGATGCTGTCGCCTGGCTTGATCACAATATTATAACGAGGATCACCACCTGTTAATTTATCTGTCGCTATCTTTATAACACGTGCCTGCATACCTGCTGTCTGTGTTTGTTCCCAATCACCTACTTCTCTGGTTTCCGGCAGTTTCCCTTCCAAAATCCCGGGGACTTTAGGCGGCTGTCTTTTGGCGCGATCGGCAACTTTTCGCGGCTGACCGACTATGATCGGGACCCACTTACCATTTTGGAAGACCCATTCCACCTGTTCGGAAGTCTGGGGGTCTATAGGCTCTTTGATCGTTTCACGGTCACTTATTTCCGGTTGGACTTGAACGCTCTGATCCGGCAGAGATTGTTCTTCTATGCTCACCGGCACCCACTTGCCATCCTTGAATATCCATTCGAGCTTTGTATCTTTCTCGTCATTTTGCTGTTCCTGCACCAGTTCGGCAGAATCGTCCAATGCGTTTTGGATATCGATGTCAATAAAATCGATTTCATCGGCCTGATCAGTCTCGAAATCTTCGGGGCCTGCCAACTGGGCCAACTCTTCGGGTGTAATTAACTCAGCGATAGTTACCACTAACTGATCATGCGGTTCCCCTGTATATGGAGCAATTATTTCGAGCATTTGCTCCTGGGGGGCATCTCGCTCGAGAGTTGTCTGAGTAGGTTCGCCGAAAGTATCGGTTGAACTGACGGCTCTTGAAACAAAGATATAGCTGACGTTAAACTGTGTTTCAACACCTGCCTCTGCCAAGGCATCCAACAATCGATAATCATGTCTCGGTATCGGAATTCTTCCGGGCCTGGGAACCGCATTACCTGATATTGAAAAGAGACGATCCTGCGAGTTCAGCAATGTTACGGTGACAAGCGGATCTATCAATAACGTCGGCTTAACGATATCGATTATGGTTTCTTCTGCCTGTGATTCTGTCAGCCCTGCTATCTCAACGACACCGACTTCCTGGATGGAGATTTTGCCGGTCTCGGAAATTATATAGCGGTTTTCAAACATCTGTCCCTCGGCGAGCAGTTCAAAGATCGCGATACTTACAAAATCACCTGAGCCGAAAACATAATCGGTTTCGAGCGCGATAACGTCGGCCGGTTTCGGGTCCTCGGCGCCTTCCCATACCGATGGCGTCTCATCAGCAACGCCTAAAGAATCAAGGATAACATTGACAGCGGGAACCGGACGGAATCTGCCTATCTGTGTCGGATCGAGAAACTTGTCGTCACAGCCGATCAGAGACAGGCTTATGCCGATCAGCAGAAAGAGCATTACCGCTGCCATTGGCCCCGATGTATATCTGGAGAGGTTTTCCATACCCAGTTTTCTCATATGTTCAACATCCTTCAACCGCAAAGCAGGGAATCAAATCCCGATGTACATCGGGACGCAAAAACCTGATTATCATCATAGTATCCACTATTATTGTTTTCCATCGGTTTAAGAAAGTGCCGGCTTAACTTATTAAAAGGGCATAAATACAGATAAGAAAAAACTCCTCGCGTCACTGAGAACCTGATACCCATCGCTATCGGTATTGACATAAACACCCTATAAATCACCGCTAAAAACAACTAAAAATAAACCCTGCCTCCTTGAATTCACACATTTACCGACCCCTCCGGTGGTTCGGGCTATATCGAAATGATTATTTTTTTTTAATTTTCTTTTATAATCCCTGCTGTTATCAGACGCTCCGGACAAATAGGCATAAGCGGTAAAATCGCAAAACTAAGCACCCTGACACCCGCACTTTTTTAAATACTTTGCAAAATCAGATTTGTTCGATTAGATTTAGGTTTCCAACGCTTAAGAGTGGTTATTGGCCTGTTTAAGGGTTTTAGAGCAATTTAATTTTTCGTGTTCGCTTTATGCCTGTTGCGGCTTCGGCT
>JBHPGW010000072.1:0-12804 GCA_042569785.1 Planctomycetota bacterium
GTTTTAAGAAGAATATTTAATTGGATGGTTGTTTTGAATAGGATTTTGAACAATCTACGTTATTTGGTGAGCGGCCTTGCTGTTCCGGTGGCTATGTTATCGGACCATGGGGCTGTTTTTTTTGCATGGTTGGTTGGCATACGGGTTGGAAAGTGCCTCTCGAATTTGGGTAGAAGGTTCGATGGGGAGATGAGTTCGGGTGGTATCGTAAGACGGATGTTGTCGGGTGGTATCGTAAGACGGATGTTGTCGGGTGGAGGCTGGGTGAGATTGGTGAAGTGTGTTAACCGAAACATGGGTAACGGTATCCCCAAGCAGTGTTGGGGGCGTTGTAATTTGCGATTTATGATACCCGCCTTTGCGAGTACAAGTTTACGATTGTGGATTGTTTCGCTGGTATTGCGGTCTTGTGGCAATGACGAAAATGGATTCCTGCCTTCGCAGGAATGACAATGGGAATCAGGAATGACAACGGGAATCAGGAATGACAACGGGAATCAGGAATGACAGTGTTTTTGGCAGGAATGACAGTGGGAATACCTGTTTGAGGTTTGTTTTTTGAATTAGGACGTTTTACAGTGAGGAACGCAATGAGAATGGTATTTGTAAAAGCGTTATTTTTTGAAGTGTGTTTGTTGGATGTCGGCATTTGGTCGGTTGGTGGTGGTAACTATATGCAGGAGGTTTAATGATGTATTATAAGCGGCAAATCCTGATCGGTTTGGTAATCTTGTTAAGTGGTGCCGGCTTTGTCAGCGGTGCGAATATCGGCGTGCCTTTGTCAAGTCCTGAGGCAGTTAAGTACGCGACTATCCAGGACGCGATCGACGCTCCGGGTACTGTAGCCGGGGACGTGATCATCGTAGAAGATGGTACTTATACCGGTGTCGGTTTTCGTGATATAGATCTTAAGGGTAAGGCGATAACGGTTAAGAGCCGAAACGGTGCCAATGCGTGTATTCTCGATTGTCAGGGTGCCGGCCGTGGCTTTTACTTCCATAGCGGTGAGGATGCTAACAGTGTGGTCGAGGGGTTTAAGATCTTCGCTGGAAATTCCAGTGGCTACGGTGGTGGTATAGCGTGTGAGTTCTCGAGTCCGACGATCCTGGACTGCCAAATCTGGCAATGTACAGCTACTTACGCAGGCGGCGGAATAGATTTGTGGAATTCGTCGGCTGTAATTAGTGGTTGTTTGATAAAGTATGGTGGTTTTACAGGTTGGGGTGGTACACAATCGGCAGTGGGTGCGGGAATCAACCTTGACAACAGTGATGGAGCGAGGATCGAATTTTGTGAACTTTTAAATAACACGTCAGCGAATTTTGGTGGAGGTATTGCCTGCATTAATTCGTCAGCTACGATCAAAAGTTGTCTGTTTGTTAGTAATAGATCGGTAATAGGTGTTGGTGGAGCGATATATCTTTTAGAAAGTGAGCCTGAGATAAGTAGCTGTACGATTGAGGGTAATGCTTCCACTAATACTAATTTTGGTGGTATTTATAATGATTCCGCATTGTCGGAGCCTACGATAATTAATTCTATATTATGGAATAATGGTGATGATCTTTTCCAGTGTGTTGCTACCTATAGTTGTATCGAGGACAATGACGCGGGCGAGGGTAACATCCATACAAATCCGGAATTAGTGACTGCGGGGACGCAACATCCTTATTATCTAAGTAATACCGCAGCTGGTCAGTTGGTTGACAGTCCTTGTATAGATGCGGGCAGCGGTCCCGCGTTTCTTTTGGGGTTGGGCACGTGTACGAGCAGTTCGGATTATACAGCTGATTCCGGTGTTGTCGATATTGGTTTTCATCGTAAGATCCCCGCAGGTGGAGTCCCGACGTTTAATCTTGAGATCAAGACAGCAGGAGGGGGCAGCGGAACGACGAATCTGGCGTTATCTCCGACGATCCATACTTATAGTCAATATGAAGTAGTTGCGCTGACTGCGATCCCTGACTCGGCGAGTGATTTTACCGGCTGGACACATACGGATGATGATACGATCACAGATGTTAATAACACTGTGACGATGTATGGCAACAAGACCGGCGGCGGTGCAGTAGTAGTGAATTTCGCACCGAAGGTTAGTCGAGTGTTGACGATAATAGTTACCGGCGGCGGTACAATTTCGGTCCCTCTTACCCGAAGTGGTGATTATGACTGTAATGAGGGTGAGGTAATCACTATCGAGTCGCATCCTACTGACGGTTATATTGCGGTATGGAACGGCAGTGATAATGATATGTCAATAGATCCTAACAATATTGTGACGATGAACGCTGGGGCGAATAAGATAGTTACGGTAAGCTTCCGTCAGCCTCAAACTTATCATGTTCCCGGTCAGGAGCCATTCCATACGATCGGTGCGGCTTTGAGCAGTCCGACCGTTCTTACCGGTGATACTGTGATGGTGGCAGCAGGTACTTACTTTGAGTGGGGGCTGAATTTTGGCGGTAAGGAGATCCGGCTTGTCAGTGAGCAGCCTGATAATCCTTTAATCGTCGCATCGACGGTAATCGATTGTCAGCAGCGGGGCAGAGCATTTTTATTCAACAATGGTGAAACTAATAAGGCTTTGATCGATGGATTTACGATAATTAACGGCAGCGCGATTTGGGAGCCGAAGTTCGTTCATGCTCCCGCATTTCCTGGTACACCCGGCCAACATGCATTGGGCGGTGCGATAGCGTGTTTTTGGGATCCTGTAACAGGCAGGACGGCGAGTCCTACGATAGCTAATTGTGTTATCCGTGACTGTCGTGCCCAGGGTCATGACGGCGGAGATGGTCATGCTCCGCTGGCACAAATGCCGGCTCTTCCGGCTCCTGATCCCCTTGAACCTTTGGATCCTGCTTTAGATGGTGCAGATGGATCTGGCGAAAATGGTGCAGATGGATTGCCAGGAACTCCTGGATTGCCTGGATTGCCTGGTGTAAACGGTGCAGTCGGTGCTATCGGTGGTAATGGCGGTGACGGCTTAGGCGGCGCGATGTATTTTGATGTAGGCAGTGATCCTGTTCTGTTGAATTGTATTATAGAGAATTGTTATGCTCTCGGCGGCGATGCCGGCGCTGGTGCGGATGGTCAGGCCGGCCAAGGTGGTCAGGGTGGTCAGGCTGGTCAGGGTGGTCAGGAGGGCGGTGACGGTGGGTCAGCCGATGAAGGTTTAGACGGCTTTGCCGGTAATGGGGGTGTTGGCGGGTCCGGCGGCACCGGCGGCAATGGTGGTGCCGGTGGTGTAGGCGGCGATGGCGGTTTTGGCGGCATGGCGGCAGGTGGTGGTATCTACTTTGTGGACAATTTTGTTATTGGAACCAGCAGTGATCCGAGGCTTGATAGTTGTATAATCAGAGATTGTAATACGACTCAGGGTCTTGGTAATGTTGCAGGTGCCGGCGGTGCAGCAGGTGCCGGTGGTGCCGGTGGCGCGGCAGGCGCAGACGGTTCCGAGGGTGATGGAGAAGAATTTCCTATAGATGTGACAGGCTATCATTTTGGTATTGAGGTCCAAGTTAATGACCCGAATTTCAGACATGGTCCGCTGGGACCAAACAGCTTATACGAATATGCGGTTGTCGTGTATGATAGTAATGTTGACCCTAATGATCCTGTACCTGTAAGTGTATCGGCGGATGCATGGGTTGTAGTAGGTGGTCCTAACGGTCCTAACGCACCTGTTTTTGGTTGGGATATCCCTCCAATGACCGATCCTTGTGATTCCAGCTACGTTATCATGAAAGCAACAGTTCCTACGACTGGTTCGCCTCCATACCTTTACTTTTTTGGGCATATTACTCCCGCTATTTCTGGAGTAGTTGGAATCGGCGGCACCGGCGGCCGTGGTGGTGACGGTGGTTTTGGCGGCGGTAACGGCTGGGGTTCGCTTGGCGGCGCGATCTATTATGGAGCCGGCAGTAATACAACGATGATCGATACCGATATTCTTGATAATGATGTAATAACATTTATCGCGTCTTTCATGTATGACGGCGGTGATGGCGGTGCCGGCGGCGCCGGTGGTTCCGGTAGTCTTGGCGGCCCCGGCGGTGATGGCGGTGATGCCGGTGATGGTGGTAATGCCGGCGATGGTATTTATTTTGGTGCCGGTGGTGATGGCGGCGATGGCGGTGATGGCGGTGATGGTGTAGTGGATGCCAACGGCGGCCTCGGCGGCGATGGCGGTCATGGCGGTAATGGTGATTTTGATCCTAATGACCCTAACCTTGGCGGTCCCGGTGTCGGCGGCGCGGGCGGCAGCAGCACTTTGTTTGGTGGTGCCGGTGCCAATGGCGGTAATGGTGGTCATGCACTTCCCTGGATAACGACTTTGGGTATAGGCGGCGGTAATTACTATGAGACTTGGGGTGGTGGTGGTTTGCTTTGTACATCGAATCTGACCGGGTGCAGTATAATCGGTAATGTGATCGATCCGAACGATACGTCTGTAATTAGTGACGGCGGCGGTGAGTTTTATGATGTCGGTTGTACGGTAACTGTTACGGATTGTAATTATTCGAATAATATTGCCGGTCTTGACGGGAGCAGTCGCCTCGGCGGCAATGGGAGCGGTGACGGTGGTGGCGTGTGCCTGTCGTTTAATGGAACTTTAACGGTCGATAATTCGGTATTTATGGACAATAACTGCCCCAGTATTTACGGCAGCGGTGGTGGTCTGTACTGGGACAGCGGCAGTATTGTTGATGTTAATATGTGCGAGTTCGGTGATAATGTTGCGGCTTTTGGCGGTGGTTTGTACTGGTACGGCGATGGTACAACGGTGACTATTGCTGATAGTAATATTCACGGTAATATAGCAGACCACGGCGGCGGTGCGTTCTGGAGCGATGGTTTGGCGACGATCGAGCGTTGCGAGGTGACCAATAACCGTGCTCGTGGCGGGTGGCTTACACTGGTTAACCGTGACGATTTTGGCGGCGGGGGCGGATTTATGTGCTGGTCGTCGGGTGCGGTAATTAAGGATTGTCAGTTCAGCGGCAATATGGCAACGGGTTCCGGCGGTGGAGTTTACTTCGGCGGTGAGACGGGATTCCCTGTGCTTGAGAACTGCCTGGTTACCGGCAATACCGCTTTTCTGGAAGGCGGCGGTGTTCTGTCTTACTGGGACGCGACGCCGAGAATAAGCAATTGTACGATAACAGATAATAGAGTTATAGATTCGAGCGGTTTTGGCGGTGGTATAGCGGGTTCTTACGGCAGTTATACAGAAGTTGTAGATAGTATAATCTGGGGGAACACAGGTACTACTGGAATCGACGGCTCACAAATCTCGTTACGCAATAATAATCAGTTTACTCCAAGGCCGTCTCAGATGGCCATTACGCATAGTGATATTGGTCCTGGTTCGAATTTGTCGGAAGGGGAAGTTTTCGAGCCTTGCGATGTTCTTGTGGTTAGCACTACCGGTGATCCAAATGTTTTGGTGGAAAGCATACTTGGCGGCGGTATTGAGATTGTCGGTGAGCCGGATTATACAGGCGCTTCCAATGCCTCCGGTGTTTTTGCGGGCGGTATTGCGGCTGGCCTTGGTATTGAGAGAGGTATTATTTTGACCTGTGGAGACGCGAGCCTGGCACCAGGTGCTGATCCTCTGCAGCCGGGCGTTAATGTAAGTGACGGTGCAACGGGGATGAATAATTTGCCGGGAGATGCGGATCTGGATGTTCTTATGAACTATGATCCTGATGATCCTAACGATCCGAATGACCCTAACGATCCGAATGCGCCTGTTTTTGCAGGTACGACTCGCGATGCGACAGTTCTTGAGTTTGATTTTGTGAGCGATGGCGGCAATCTTTTCTTTAACTTTGTGTTTGCTTCCGAGGAATACAACGAATTTGTTTATCAGTTTAATGATGTGTTTGGCTTCTTCCTCAACGGTGTCAATATCGCTCTGATCCCAGGTACCAATATTCCTGTTGCGGTTGACAATGTTAACGGTGGTAGTCCGTACGGAAATCCAAACGCGTCGTATCCTGATCTTTTCAAGAATAACGATATTAGTGACGGCGGGCCATTTTTCGCTAATGAATACGATGGCTTTACCAAGGTTTTCGTTGCAGAAGCGTTAGATTTGGAGCCTGGTGTTCACCATATTAAACTTGCGATCGCTGATGCACTTGATCATGTTCTTGATACGGCGGTGTTTATTCAGGCAGGTTCTTTTTCTGATACGCAGATGTTCGGTCTGCCTATTTATGTTGAAGAGGGTTGTACCTATAATGGTTGGGAGCCTAATGATGCTGATGACTTTTTTGTATGGGATGCTAACAGCTGGGATGCTAATACTTTTAATATTAATGAGGATCCGAATTTTGAGTATGGTTATTATCTTAGTCAGGATACGAACTGTATCGATGGCGGGCATGACCTGGCGAGTAATGTCGGGCTTGATGATTATACGACCAGCGCTGATGGTGCGAATGATGTTAACTTTGTTGATATGGGTTATCACTATCTTTACGGTCTGACGCAGTATGAATTGACGGTTCAGATCGTTGATGTGAATGGTGATGTGATTACCGATGCGAATCTGATATACGGGACGGTAGAGCCTAATGGTGTTACGAGCCATGTCGGGGGCAGGGTTGTGGTTCTGGATGCGAACGCTGATGCGGGTTACCGTGCTAAATGGACCGGTACTGCTGACGATACGTCTTTTGATCGTTACAATATGGTGACGATGGACGGGGATAAGACGGTTACGGTGGAGTTTGAGCTGATACCAATCTATGAATTTAAGATGAGCGTAGTCAGTGGTAGTGGAGTGGTTGGTCTGAGCGATCCTAATGATCCGTTGCTGGTAGATTATAATTCGGTGACAGATACTTATCATTTTTACGCTGGGACAATAGCCATGACGGCTGATCCTTGTAGTGGATATAGGCTGAGGTCGTGGAGCGAGACCGATGATGATCTAAGCAAAGAATTGACGAATTATGTTACTCTGGCCGGTAATACGGAAGTCGAAGTTGATTTCGAGCTTATTCGTACGATATTGCTTTGGGATGAGTATAACAGAAATATTCAGACGGCAATCGATGCGGTTGAGACCGGAGATGGCGATACGATCCTTCTTCAGATACCCAATAATCTGGAAAGTGTGATCTATACGATCGATGATCCTGAGGGGATAGACTTTAAAGGTAAGGCGATAACGATAAAGTCTGAATATCAGGATAAGAGTGATCCTGATATTATTGCTAATACGATAATCGACTGTCGTGGTCTTGGTCGGGCGTTTATATTCCAGAATGGTGAGGATGCTAACACTGTTATTGATGGTATTACGATAATCAACGGCTTTACGGCGGGAGCTTATGGCGCTGGTGGTTTTGTCACTACGCTCCCTAATGATGCTAACATAGTAGATGCTAATTTTATTGGTGGTTCGGATGCGACAGGTGATGGTTACGGCGGTGCTCTTTATATTGGCTCAGGTACGGGGCCAAGTATTTTGAATTGTGTTATCCGTGACTGTAATGTGGCAGGCGGCGTCGGTGGTCGCGGCGCGGATGGTCGGCCTGGTTATCTGAGCGATGGAAGTATAGAAGGTAGTTTTGGATCTCGCGGCAGGGATGTTGCTCGAGAAGGTACCGGCTGGGACGGGGGTGATGGCGGTAACGGTTACGGTAACGGTTACGGCGGTGCGATATACTGCGGTCCTGACAGTGATCCGATCATCGAGAATTGCACGTTGATCAATAATATCGCTACAGGCGGCATCGGCGGTGACGGCGGTGACGGCGGCAGAGCATTTCCTGGCAGCGGTGGTAATGAGAGCAGCGGGGGTGATGGCGGCGGCGGCAACGGTGACGGTTACGGTGGGTGTATATATGTTGATGCCGATGCCGCACCGAGGATCGATAGTGTTATCATTGAAAACATGGTGAATCGGGGCATTGGCGGCAAAGGCGGTGAAAGGGGCTATGGAGCGCCTTATGAACCTCCTGAGCCGCGTTCATGGCCTGGTTCTGATGGCTGGACAGCTGGTACGGCTTATGGCAGCGGAGCATACTGTGCAAGTGGCTCAAACGCTAATTTTGACAACAGTGCATTTATAAAGAACAACAATCTGTTCAGTAACGGCGGCGCGATCTACTATGAGAGTGGTATTGTAAATCAATTAACCAACTGCTCTTTTACCAGTAATACGACCGTCGGCAGCGGCGGTGCGATATCGATCCAGAGCGGCAGTGAGCTTGCTTTCAACGAGTGCTCGTTCGGCGGTAATAAGGCAGATGCTAATGGTGGAGCGATAAGTTGTGTCGGTCAGGTCGATGACCTGGTAGTTCTGGACATAAATAATTGTACGTTCGGCGGTAACACAGGTGTTCTTGGCGGCAGTATTTATGCCGATTATTTTGACGCTAATATAATCGACGGTTATTTCAACCGTAATACGGCTGAGAATGGCGGCGGATTGTATTTGGTTAATGGAGGTGTTGTCAGTATTACCGGCGGTGCGATCATGAATAATATCGCTACAGGCGATCCGGATCCAAATGTAGAGGAAAGCACTGGTCGCGGCGGCGGTATTATGGTTAGGGACTGTTCGCCTGTGATAAGTAATTGTATTATAAGCGATAATTCGGCTAACGATCAGGGTGGTGGAATATTGTTCAGGGGGTCATCCGCGAATCCGACTTATCCAATAGTTGAGAACTGTCTTTTGACCGGCAACAGTGCGGATGTGGCCGGCGGCGGTATATCTTCTCGTATTTATGCATTGCCTGTGATCGCTAACTGCACATTCAGTGATAACAAGGTTATCGGCAGCGATCTTGGGGGCGGTATTTACTGTGAATACTACGCATCGGCGATCGTTGTTGACAGTATATTTAATCAGTGCAGAGATGTTGCGGTCTATGAGGGGGTTAACTGTGATATAGATATGTCCTTCTGTCTGTTCTATTACAACAGAGATGGTGACTTTTATGACAGTAATGATGATGCTAACGCGGTATTGTATCAGACTTACGATGTTAATAATCCCAATGACCCGAATCTTGCTGAGTTGGCGGCTCTTAATAGTGCTACCGGTGGTGACAATAAGAATAAGGCTGGCGATCCGATGTTTGTCAGTGGCGAATTGGGCGATTATTACCTTGACCAGGTGGACAGCAATGCGGTTGACCAGGGTAGTGTTTTGGCTTCTGCAGTTGGTATGGATATTTATACGACTGATCCTGATATGAGTTTTGTCCCTGATACGGGTCAGGTTGATATCGGTTATCATTACCTCAACCACCAACTGCTGTCGAAATTTGATCTTACGGTTTCTGTTGCCGATGACGGTCATGGTACGGTTGTAGTGAAATGGCCAATTCCGGAGCCGAATGATTATAACGCGGTTACGGATACCTATACTTACTATGGCGGTATGTTAGTGGAATTAGAGGCTACGCCTGATACTGGTTTTCGTGTTGGCGAGTGGGTCGGCGGTACGATCGATGACAGTTCCAAACTCAATACGAACTATGTAGTGATCGGGCCTATCAATAAGGATATAGTAGTTGATTTTGAGCAGCCAAGAACGATTCTTGCATTCAGTGATGAGTATCCATCGCTTCAGCATGCGATAGATGAAGCTGATGACGGTGATATTGTTATGATTCCGGGCGAGACATATACCAATAATGACGAGACAGATCTTTATCATATATATATCTGGGATAAGGGCGTTACGATAACGAGCCCTTCTCCGGGAGATCCGAATTATGCTGTTGTGATACTTGACGGCTTTAATTTCGATATTCGTACAGGCAATGGGGCAGAAACTGTAATCGATGGTATTACTTTCAGAAACTCCTATAGATCTGCTTCTCTTTGGCTTAATCGGTTTGACTGGTGGGATTGGGGGGAGGGAGAATACAGATATTCGCTTGGCGGTAATGCGATGTATATCAAGGATTGTTCGCCGAAGATAAGAAATTGTGTATTTAAAGACTGCACTATTGGACCATTTGGTACTATGCCCAAGGCGCCTGGTTGCAGTGGCATTGTACCTCCGCATGATGGTTATAATGGTGATAATGTTGCCGGCGCAGCGGTTTACATCTATAATGGTTCGCCGGAGTTTCTGCATTGTGAGTTTAAAGATAATTCCGCTACAGGTCAGGATGGTCAGGAAGGTTCTGATGGCTGTACCACACTTGGTCACCCTGAGGGTTGGGACGGCGGCTGGGCAGGGTATGCTTACGGTGGCGCGGTGTATTGCGGCTATGACAGTGACGCGTATTTCCTGGACTGCAGCTTTGTAAATAATACAGCTACCGGCGGTAACGGCGGTTACGGCGGTGATACTGACAGCCCACCGACTAATGGTGGTCGAGGTGGTAACTGGGAAGAATCTCCATCTGAAGAGGACCCTGACAGCGGTCATTACGAATTCTGGTGGTGGGACAAGTGGGAATGGGGTCCTTATCTTGATTACTGGAAATACAGCGGTTACGGCGGTGCGGTATATCTGGAAAAGAATAGTTCCGCTAAGTTTGTAGGATGTAACTTTGATAACAACCGTACTTACGGCGGAGTCAGCGGCCAGGGAGGTGAATACTGGCCGAATCCAAACAGGCCAATGGATATAGAGAATTTTGGCGGAACGATCTATGCCGGCGGAAACAGCACACTTGAGATGATTGATTGTGATGTAACTGACAGCTATGCTGATACTTCCACTCAAGCGATCCCTCATGATTATATTGTAAGTTTTGGCGGTGCGATCTGTGTTGAAGACGGCAGTAAGCTGATAATGAAGGACAGCAGTATAAGCGGAAGCCAGGCATGTGAAGGCGGCGCGATTTACTGGTCCAATGCGGCAGTGACGATAGAGGACAGTAATATTACGGATAATGTTGCTTATCACGGCGGCGGCTTGTTCTCGATAGATTCGGCTGGTGCTGACGAGGTAAGTACGATAAGCGGTTGTTATATCGCTGAGAATGAGGCGTTTGCCGTTCAGGCACTTTATCTCGATCCCTGTGATGCTAATTTGTCTTCGATACCTGAAAACATATCAGGTCAGGGCGGCGGTTATATGTGCTTCTCGACTACCGCTGAGATAAGCGATACGGTATTTAGCGGCAACCAGTCGAGCGGTTCGGGCGGAGCGATATATTTCGGCGGTGCCGATCAGAATGATTATAGTACGCCGGTATTGGACAATTGTCTTGTGACAGGTAATACAGCCTGGTATGACGGCGGCGGAATATCTACGAACTGGTATTCCGAACCATTTATCTCGAGTTGTACGATCGCGGATAATAGGGTGACAAGTATTAAAGGTTCCGGCGGTGGATTGAGCAATTCGTCTTACAGTTATACCCAGGTGATCGACAGTATCATCTGGGGTAACAGTGCTACTAATGGCGCACAGATAGGTTTAATCGGCGGTGGTCCGTATACGCCGAGACCGGGTCAGGTTGATGTTATATTTAGTGATGTTGATGTTTCTCAGCCTGATCCTAATGACCGTGCGAGGTCCCTTGATCTGGTATTCTGTATAGATACGACCGGCAGTATGTATGAGCCAATGGAAGCGGTAAAGACATCAGTAGTTGAAATAATTGGTGGTATAACAGATACCTTTGATGATTATCGTGTGGCAGTTGTTACCTTTGAGGATTTCAACGAGCCTAATGACGATCCGAATTACAATTACGGCGGTCCGAATGATTCTCCTTATGAAGATATTGTCGGATTCACCAGTGATGTTAATTTGTTGACCACTGGTGTAAATTCAATGGAACTTGGTTTCGGTGCCGATTGGCGTGAATCAGTTTATGCCGGCTTGATGCATTGTATCGACCACAGTTCGTTGGCTGCCAGGCTTGGCGGTGATTTGCACGGCGGCGATCCCACTCACACAGGTCCGGGCATTTGGCGCAGCGGCGATGACGTAGCGCGGGTAATAATTCTTATCGGCGACGCACCGCCTCACGATCCTGAGCCGTTTACCGATTATGTTTTCCGTGATGTCGTGGAAGCTGCGTTGAGCGGAAATGCTCCGAAAATTATATTCTCAATTGTGACAGGTTATGGCATTGGCAATGATATGGTAGAGACACCTCTTGGCGACCTGGCGGATGCGACCGGCGGTATGATGCTGACGGCGACAGATTCCGATGAGGTGGTTAGCTCGATTGTCGAAGCGATCGAAATGAGTGTAATGTTAAAGAAGAATATATTCGTTGATACTAACTGCATTCTTGATTTATGGGATGCCAATAGTAACAGTTGGGACGCGAACAGTAATAATATAAGCGATGATCCTTTGTTTATTGGTGGTTACTATCTGAGTCAGATAGATGCCGGTCAGCTTGTTGACAGTAACTGTGTGAATGCCGGCAGTGTTTTAGCCAGCGAACTCGGGTTTAGTGAACTGTATACAACTCGTACCAGTGCGGCTCCTGATGACGGTCAGGTTGATATGGGTTACCATTATGGTTTGAGTGATGTGGTTGAATACAGTTTGAGCTTTTCGGCGGTTGAAGTTGTTGATCCTTGTTTTGTTGGCAGTCAGCCGATTGTGATCTATCCAGTGATAGATCCACTTGATCCGAACGATCCGAATGGTACGTGGAGCCAGTATGTGACTGTTCCGTTGCAGGTTAGCAGCCCTCCGGCTGGTTATGAGGTTGTCTGGTCAGGTACTGATGATGATTCGATTATAGAGCCTAACAATACGGTGACAATGGACGGGGATAAGAATGTTGCTGTTACATTCGCCCGGAGCCATTATGAACTGACGGTCGGTGTTATCGGCGAAGGGGGCGG
>JBHPGW010000073.1:0-12323 GCA_042569785.1 Planctomycetota bacterium
GATAAATGCAATTGCCAAGGCCCTTGAAGCAGTTACAACTAGCGATGCGAAAGGATGGTTCAAATCATGTGGGTATACGAACACAAAAACTTAAAATGCTATAGCGAAAAAATAGAATCATCTTCGAATTATAATTGTGACACAGCCTGTTAATAGCGGGGGGAGGATTCGAACCTCCGACCTCCGGGTTATGGGCCCGACGAGCTACCAGACTGCTCTACCCCGCGATCATTATATTAGTAAGTTACTACAAAAAACCCTTATGTTCAAGTCTTTAAATCAAATTTTATAAATATTCACGGATCTTATTGCCAAGCATTTGCAATTTGCCATCCGGATATTTATACGCCGGCCAACGGTCAAAAACGCCATCGCCGCTGTTACGCGGTATCAAATGAAAATGCACATGTCCAACAAGTTGACCTGCCGCCCTGCCATTATTACACAACAAATTGTAACCTTCACAATCCATAGCCTTAGTTACCGCCTTGATAAGTTTGCCAAAACGCTCGCTAACGTGGCCCAAAAGTTCCGGCGGACATTCATCTAATTTTTCAAAGTGCTCTTTGGGAATTATCAATGTGTGCCCATCACTTAACGGGCCAATATCCAGAAACGCCAAAACGACATCATCCTCATATATCTTTTCTGCTGGAATTTCCCCCCCAACCATCTTACAAAAAATGCAATCGTCTTTGCTCATCGAACTCTTAGCTTTCACAAATTGGATTACTATTTCTGCTCTGCATGATCCTGACTTTGAGTGTCGTCGGTTTCGGTTTCAACAGGAGCTTCGACCTGCTCAGCTTCTACTACTTCTTCTGCCATTACCGGCTCGTCGATTTTCGCTTTTTTACGACGGCTTTTCTTCGGAGTCGATTTTTTCGAGGTTTCATCCTTACCGACAAGCTGAAGTAAAACAACTTTACCGTTATCCCCCAGCCTTCTTAAAGGCAGACGAATAATTCGTGTATAACCGCCGGGCCTGTCAAGATAACGCGGGCCAATTTCGCTGAACAATTTCCTGATCACAGTGTCATGTTCAACCTCTACACCTTCTTCCTGACTTACGATCCTGCGATCGCAAAGCAGCGATATAGCCCGACGCCTTGCCGCCAACGTGCCTTGCTTAGCCAACGTAATCAATTTTTCCGCAAACGGTTTTACTTCTTTAGCCTTTTCTATTGTCGTAGATATCGTCTCATGCTCAAAAAGTGACGCAACCATATTACGGCGCATCGCCAAACGATGCTCACTATCCCGACCCAATCTACGACCTGCTACTCTGTGACGCATATTAAAAAATCCCTATATCTGGCATATCAATTATCAATCGTCTATTTCTGTCATACCCAGGGACAACCCTGTGTCCGCGAGTTTTCTCTTAATTTCACGCAGCGTCGTCTTACCAAAGCTGCGAATCTTCAGCAAATCAGCCTCGGTCATTCTTACTATTTCACTAATAACCTTTATTCCCGCTGACTCAAGACAGTTACTGGCCCTGACCGAGAGTTCAAGTTCGGTAACCGGCATTTTAATTTTCTCAACTAACTGCTCATCAACTTCTTCTTCAGGCGACGATTTTGGCTCTTCGAGTTCCTCGGTAACGATCTTGTCACCGATCTCGAAATACTGGATAAACGGATTGATGTGCTTACGCAATATCTTGGAAGCCTCGACCAATGCCATCTCCGGAGCAACTGTCCCGTCTGTCCATATCTCCAGGATCAGCTTGTCGTAGTTGGTACGCTGGCCAACGCGAGTGTCTTCTGTCGTATAGCGAACGCGCGTAACCGGCGAATATACGGTATCGAGTACTATCACGTCTATTTCCTGCTCGGCCTTATCCGCCGCCGCGATCCTTTCTGAAGCCGGCAAATAACCTCTGCCGTTCTCGACTACCATTTCCATCTCAAATTTGACATCTTTGGTCAAGGTCGCTAAAACCTGATCTTTATCTACAATTTCAATTGCAGGATCGGCTTCTATATCACCAGCTGTAACAACACCGGCCTTATTTACCGAAACCTTCATCGTCTTAGGCTCTTCGCTCCGCGACTTTAAGACGAGCTTCTTGACATTGAGAACTATCTCGGTAACATCTTCGGCCACACCTTTTATAGACGTGAACTCATGGCCAACACCGGCTATCTTGACCGACGAAACCGCACTGCCCTCAAGAGACGAAAGCAATACACGTCTAAGGCTATTGCCAATAGTCGTACCAAAACCACGCTCGAAAGGCTCAACAATGAACCGACCATATTTGTCACTTGATACCGCGGCGTCTTCTTCAAGACGCGTCGGCAATTCTAAACCTCGCCATGTAACTCGCATACAGGACTCCTATAAAAACAAGTGAAAAGCTCTGAACAAAAAACTTAAAACCACAAATAAACCAACTAACCTCAAAATTTATACCGCGATTTCGCTTCTCTTGTACGTTCTGGTTTTCCACCTTTACGTTATCTCGAACAAAATTCTACAACCAACTGTTCCTCAACGGGAAGCTGGATATCGTCTCGTGTGGGCATCGCAACAATAGTAGCCTCGGGCTTACCTGGATCAAGTTGCAGCCAATTTTGCGTAGTAAAGCTCGGATTACTTTCCAGTTGTCGCTTCACCTGCTTGACGCTTTTTTCCGAAGCCTTCAAAGTTATTCTGTCACCGATCTTGACCGTATAGTCACTGATGTCAACCTTATGACCGTTAACATGCAAATGACCGTGGCTAACCAACTGTCTTGCAGCCTTTCGTGAAGGTGCAAAATTCAGTTTATAAACTACATTGTCCAAACGCCTTTCAAGCAGTTGCAGCAGTGTTTCGCCGGTGTTGCCTTTCATCTTTTCAGCCTTATGGAAATACCCCATAAACTGCTTATTCAGAAGACCGTAATATCTTTTCACTTTCTGCTTCTCACGAAGACGCACGCCATACTCACTAACTCTACCACGACGCCAACTGTGCATACCAGGGGCAAGATTACGCTGCTTCTTTTCGATTGGACACTTAGCCGTCTCGCATCTGACGCCCTTAAGCATCAGCTTCATTCCTTCGCGACGACACTGTTTACAGGATGATTTAAGATAACGTCCCATCTATTTTCCTATCTCCAATTTACAATTTCTTTTTTTATACTCTTCTTCGTTTTGGCGGCCGACAACCGTTATGCGGCAGAGGCGTAACATCCTCTATCGACGATATCCGCAGACCTGCCTGTTGAAAAGCCGATATCGCTGACTCTCTACCAGAACCGGGCCCTTTAACCCTTACCTCAACCTCACGGACACCGTTTCGCATTGCGGTAGCCGCACATTTCTGACCAGCCTGCTGAGCGGCAAAAGGTGTACTCTTACGAGAACCCTTAAACCCGACACAGCCAGATGATCCTGCGCAGATCGTATTACCGTCAGGATCCGTAACCGTGATTAAAGTATTGTTGAACGTCGCCTTGATATGTACTACAGCCTTAGCAACATTTTTCCTGACTTTTCGTTTTCCACTTTTCGCCATTACTTTTTTTCCTCAAATCACAAATCAACTTGATCTTCAAGCCAACCGTTTTGATAACTTATGTCGATCTAACTTACTTTTTAAAACCTTAATCAATCTCGGCCAAAGGCCGAATCCATAATTTTAAATTTAAATTTTTAACTTAAATTTCAAACTTACCTTCGGTAAACTTGACTACCTGGCATCTTTAACACTCTTCTTACCTGCCACTGTCTTACGCGGCCCTTTACGCGTCCTGGCATTACTCTGAGTACACTGACCGCGAACAGGCAATCCACGTCTATGACGAAGCCCGCGATAACACGCTATGTCACGCAAACGAGCGATATTCTGCGAAACCTGTCTGCGAAGCTGGCCTCCGACAATATAATTATTATCGATAATCTGGGTTATTCGGCTAAGCTCATCTTCTGTCAGCTTATTAGCCTTGGTATCCGCTTCTATCTTAGCCTCTTTCAATATCTGCTTAGAGGTATGTCTGCCAATACCTTGAACATAAGTCAAAGCGATCCATATCGATTTATCATTCGGTATATCAACACCAACTAAACGGGGCATAATTACTCCTTCTTATATTTCCTGATCCGATCAACGATCTTCAGGAACTATAGTTAACATCAACCTTGTCGCTGTTTGTGTCTCGGTTCGGTACAAATTACACGTACAACACCCTTGCGACGAACGATCTTACAATTTTCACAAATACGTTTTACTGAACTTCTTACTTTCATTTTTTTACTTACGCAAAACAATTCTGCCACGGTTCAAATCATACGGCGACATTTCCACTGTTACCGCGTCTCCGGGAAGTATCCGGATAAAATGCATTCGCATCTTACCGGAAACATGAGCCATTATCTCATGCCCGTTTTCAAGTTTTACTCTAAAGACCGCATTCGGCAATGCTTCTATCACTTCCGCATCCAGTCTTATCGCGTCTCTTTTCGCCATACCTTTTACTGCAAAGTCAACACTTCACAACCTTCTTCTGTCACGACTATTGTATGCTCAAAATGAGCTGAATTCTTTCCATCTTTAGTAGCCACCGTCCAGCCGTCCTTCAATATCTTAGTTCCGTCACTGCCGGCATTGATCATAGGCTCTACTGCCAAAACCATCCCAGGTGCCAAATAAATATCATTGTTGCGTAAACTTCTACTGACAAAGTTAGGAACACTTGGTTCTGCGTGCATCTCGGTGCCTATCCCGTGTCCGACAAAGTCCTTCACTACCGAGAAACCAGCCTTCTCAGCATACCGCTGCATCTTACCCGCTATCTGGCTCCATCTGGCACCCGGAGCAGCTTGTGATGTCGCAATCTCAAGCACAGCCTTGGTAACATCTATCAGCCTGAGATTCTCGGCACTGACCTGGCCAACACCTATCGTAACAGCGGCGTCTCCGCAATATCCGTCAAGCTTTACGCCGAAGTCAACGCTAAGGATGTCCCCATCACTAAGCTTACATTTAGCAGATGGGATACCGTGAACGATCTGCTCATTCAAAGACGCACATATCGCACCAGGAAAAGGGTTATGACCATAAGGATTCTTAACACCCTTAAATAGAGCATGGGCACCTGCCGCGGCGGTCATCTCCAAAGCCACTTCATCCAATTCGGCGGTAGTCACTCCGGGAACGGCTAACTCTTTCAATTTTAAAAGAACACCAGCTACAACTGAACCTGCTCTGCGAATCAAGTCTATCTCTCTACGGCTGCGAAGCGTTATAGCCATTTAATTTCATTCATATCAAGCTTAGCCTAACGAAGCAAGCTTTTCAAAAACCAAATTACTCACATCATCAGGAGCGTCGTTAGCGTCAATATCAACTGTCGTTCCATTGGCCTTGTAATAATCTACCACGGGTACTGTCTGCTGATGATAGGTCTTAAGCCGATTACTAACTACTTCTTCGCAATCGTCAGGCCTTTGAATAAGCTGCGTCCCATCATCATCACATATACCATCAACCTTGGGCTTCAAATTCTCAACATGATAGACCGAGCCGCATTTAGGACAGCTTCTTCTGCCAGTCATTCTGTCAAGAATAACACCATCGTCAATAGTCAGATTCACAACAACGTCGATGCTTTGGCCCAATGACGACAACGATTTATCCAGTTCCTGGGCCTGGTTAACCGTTCGAGGAAAACCATCCAGAACAAATCCACTCTCAGGAGCTTTCTTTATGGCCCCTGCCATCATATCGACTATCAGTTTATCCGGAACCAATCCGCCCGAATCCATATAGCTTTGAGCCTCTTTACCAAGGTCCGTACCAGAAGTTCTTTCGGCCCTGAGAATATCGCCGCTGGAAAGATGTTCCAAGCCGTACTTGCCAACGATCCTCTTACACTGCGTACCCTTACCGGCTCCAGGTGCTCCCAATAAAATTATTCTCATCCGTAGGCCCCTTTGATTCTTCCGGTTTCACTAAAACCTTCATAACTTCGCATCAAAAGGTTCGCCTCGATCTTCTGAACCAGGTCGAGCGAAACACTGACAACGATCAACAAACCCGTACCGCCGAGAAAACTCGCAACACGGAATTCAATTCCTAACAACACTATTGCAACTGACGGAACAACAGCTATTATCGCCAAAAATGACGCACCAAAATATGTCACTCTCGTCATTACCGTTTCAAGGTATTCTGCCGTACGACGTCCCGGACGAAGACCCGGTATAAAACTGCCTGAGTCTCGCAAATTCTTCGCCATCTCTTTTGGCTGAAACTGCACAGTAACCCAGAAAAACGTAAACAAAAATATCAGCAGCATATACAACACGTTATAAGTATAAGCTCCAGGCCTGAAAGCCTCGTCTACACTCGCGAAAAATGTTGACGCTCTTATGGCTTCAATATTACCCAACTGTGAAACTATTACCGGCAGAAACGTCATAAACGCCGAGGCGAAGATGATCGGCATAACACCGCCATGATTAACTCGAAGAGGCATATAACTCCTCCCGCCCATGGTCATCCTGCGGCCACGCATCTGCTTGGCCTGCTGGATCGGTATGCGACGTTGGCCCTGAGTTATCAAAATAACGCCGGCTACTACAAAAACAAACGCACCTATAAGGAACAACAATTTCGGCATGCCGATCGTTCCAGTCGGAGCGTCGAAACGAAGATCAACAGTTTCCGCGAGCCTTTGGACCGCCCATGGCATACGGGATACAATACCTGCCATAATTATCAAGCTGATACCGTTACCTATACCATACTCATCTATCTGCTCGCCAAGCCACATCAAAAAAATGGTGCCTGCCGTCATTGTAATAACACCTAACATCAGAGCCTGCCTTGCCATTCCTGGATACGCATAACCCTGAACAAAGACCTTCAAAAACAGTATCGCCTGTAGTACACAGACCAATACCGCAAGGTACCGTGTATACTCCTGTATCTTCTTATGACCGGTCGCTCCTTCCTGTCGAAGCTTTTTCAAAGCAGGTACTATCTCACCAAGCAGCATCAGGATAATCGAGGCGGTAATATAAGGCATAATACCAAGGCCAAACACACTGCTCTGGCCAAGCGTTCCACCGCTGAACATCTGCATCATATCCGCAGCTCTGCCCCACGGGCTTTCCGTATCCCTGCTCGCAGAAGCTGCCATCATTTTACTCTGATCAATACCGGGCAGCTGAATATGAAAGCCTACTCGATATATCATCAAAAGCACAACTGTAAAAAGGATCTTGTTGCGCAGATCAGGAATCCTAAATATGTTAAACACTGCACCTATCATATTCTATATCCCGTTCCTTTTATTATCCTTAAACATTTTTTAGCCCCCGACAGTGCCGGGGGCTGGCATTTAAACAACTTTTACTGTTCCGCCCGAAGCTACGATCTTCTCCTCAGCCGCCTTGCTGAATTTATTAGCGCTTATTTCAAGTTTCTTCGTCAGCGCCCCGTCACCGAGGATTTTGATCTTACTCTTAAGATTAGCCACCAGACCGGCATCGGACAACTGTTCTACGCCGACCGCGGCACCATCATCAAATCTCTCCAACTGAGAAATATTGACTATCTCATAACGCCTGGCAAAGTTATAATTGTTGAATCCACGCTTCGGCAGACGCCTGAACAAAGGCATCTGGCCGCCTTCATAAAGTGTCACTGAACTGGCGCCCGCTCGAGAGTTCTGGCCATTGTGACCTTTGCCGCTCGTCTTACCGTGACCACTGCCCGGGCCTCTGCCAATTCGCCTGCGTGTCTTCTTTTTACCTGCGATCGATGTTATTTCAAAATTAGCCATCTTAAACATCACCACCTTTTTATTGCTTCAACTTCTACACCACGAAGTGATTCTACCATTTCCTTGTTTCGTAACTTCAACAATCCATTAAGAGTAGCCTTAACAACATTCTTAGCTGAAGTACTTCCATAAACTTTAGTCAGGACGTCCTTAACTCCCGCATATTCCAGTACAGCCCGTGCACTGGAACCTGCTATTACTCCAGTACCGGGGTTAGCAGGTACCATAACGATCTTTGTCGCTCTATACCTGCCGGTAACCTGATGAGGTATCGTGCCACCAACCAGAGGGATCGTATTCAAGCTTCTTCTCGCGTCCTTATTGCCCTTTTCCACAGCCATAGGCACTTCGTTAGCTTTACCATAACCAACTCCAACCGTGCCGGATCGGTCCCCGACTACGATAAGAGCGGCAAAGCTGAACCTTCGACCACCTTTGACCACTTTCGAACAGCGAAAAACCTTCACTGTCGTTTCTTCCATTGGGCCCTTTTCCTGTTCAGTTATATTAACCGCTTCTACCGCCAATTTTTTCTCCAGACTATTAAAAGCAATAACAAATTAACTATTTATTTTCTAAACTAACTGTTCCAACAATTTAATCAGTCATCCCGACTTGTCGGGATTCCACAATTTTACATTTTTATTTTTAACTTTTAAATTTAAAACGTCAATCCGCCTTTTCTCGCCGCCTCGGCAAGAGCCTTCGCCCTGCCATGGTACTTATAACAGCTTCTGTCAAAGCAGACTACCTTTATGCCAACGCCCATCGCCTCTTTAGCGATCGCTTCTCCTACTACCTCGGCCGCTTTACTGTTACCGCCGCCGCCCACCTTGTCTGCCAGCCCCTTATCGCGAGTACTTGCAGATACCAAAGTCGCACCAGCTACATCATCTATTATCTGTGCGTAAATATTTCTGTTAGAGCGAAAAACACTCAAACGAGGCCTGTCAGCTGTTCCAAATATCTTCTTACGAACATGATATTTACGTCTCTGTGCCGCTTTTTTTATTTTATCTATAGCCATAATAAATCCTGATTACGCTGCCCCTGAAGCAAATGCCTTACCAACTTTACGTCTTACATGCTCATCGGCATAACGAATACCTTTACCTTTATATGGTTCCGGCGGCCTGAGCTTGCGAACATCCGCCGCAAACTGACCAAGCACCGACTTATCAATACAGGAAATTGTAAACTTCGCGGGAACATCATTACCACGTGTCGCCGGCACCTCGATATTTATCTTCAGGCCCTTAGGCATCTTCAACTCTACCGGATGACTAAACCCGATCTGCAGAACTATCTTACCGCTCTGCTCTTTAATATTGTAACCGGTTCCGTAAATCTCCATCTTCTTCTCGAAGCCTTTACTCACACCGACAACCATATTCGCTATCAAAGCTCGCATCGTACCATGCAACTGCTTACCCTGACGTTCTTCAGGCTTGTCATTGCTGACAACAATAGCTGAACCATCTACTTTTAATCCGATCTCAGGATGACAATCCATTACAAGCTCACCTAACGGACCGGCAACCTTAATCGTTTGCCCCTTTTGATCGACCTTTACACCCGAAGGTATCTCTATTGGTTTTTTTCCTATCCGACTCATTAGCTCACCGTACAAAGTAATTCACCGCCGACTTTTGCCTGGCGGCAGTTCTTATCGCTCATTACACCTTTACTCGTCGAAACTATTGCTATGCCCATCCCGCCCAAAACATGAGGCAATTCTTCGAGAGACGAATATATCCTTCTACCGGGCTTACTCACCCGTTGAATTTCTTCTATAACAGAGTCACCCTGAACGTCATATTTCAACTCGATCCTCAATATACCCTGCTTAGCATCATCGATCAGGTCATAATCTATAATATAACCTTCTGCCTTTAAAACAATTGCTATACCGCGACAAACTTTCGACGAACGAATATTAACATGCTCCCTGTTAACTCTCGCAGCATTGCGAATTCTCGTCAGCATATCAGCTATTGGGTCACTCAAACTCATAAATTAACACCTCATATCTTACGATACCTTATTGCTTAAACTCTTCGCCGGCTCTAATTACCAACTGGCCTTCTTTACGCCAGGTATCTTGCCTTCGTGAGCTAACATTCTAAAGCAAATTCGACAGATCTTAAACTTGCGATAAACCGCTTTCGATCTGCCGCAAAGTTCACAACGGGTATAACCACGTACCCTGAATTTCGGTTTCTGCTTTACCTTATACTCTAATGCCTTCGTTGACATTCATATTCTCCAAAACCAACTGTTTTTCGATCAACTAACCTTTTCTTCGACTTCTTTAAACGGCATGCCGAACAGCGACAACATCTTCTTTGCCTCTTCATTGGTCTTTGCCGTAGTAACCATCGTTATATTCATTCCCTGCGTTGCGTCAACATTAGCGATATCGATCTCGGGGAAAACACTCTGTTCGGTCAGTCCCATCGAGTAATTACCTCTGCCGTCAAAGCTTTTCGGGTTAAGACCGCGAAAGTCCCTTACACGCGGAATCGCAAGACTGATCAGCCTGTCCATAAACTCAAACATACGATCGCCTCGAAGCGTAACTTTAAGGNCCGTCTTGTCTCCCTGGCGAACCTTAAAATTAGAAACGCTCTTCTTGGCTTTGCATAAAACCGGCTTTTGACCCGATATCATTGTTATATCCTTGATCGCCATCTCAAGAAACTTCTTATCCTGAACAGCTTTGCCTACTCCCATGGATATAACGACCTTTTCCATATGAGGAACTGCCATAGGATTCTTATAATTGAATTCCTTCTTCAATCCTTCAACAACTTGTGTCTTATATAATTCTTTTAAACGCACCATCTAATAAACTCGTCTCTTTATTATTTCTTAGCTTTTCTAACAATTCCGATTTCACTGCCGTCTATGGCAACTCTTTTTTTACTGCCGTCCTTTTTGATCTCAAAGCTCACTCTCGAACCCTTGGAACTCTTCGGATTCACCGGCAGTACATTACTTATATGTATAGGCTGCTCAACACTTACCCTGCCGCCCTGTGGATTCTTACGAGAGGGACGAACATGCTTTTTTACAATATTATGTCCCTGAACAATAACCTTGTTCTTCTCAGGATAAACATGCAGCACTTTGCCGGTTGCGCCCTTATGGTCGCCGGCTATTATTTCAACTGTATCACCTTTTTTAACATGTAAAGCCATAATTTATATCCTGTCTTTCAATCCCCGCTTCACGCTTAACGCTTCACGAGATACGCACCTTTAAACTACCTCACTGGCAAGAGATATTATCTTCATATAATTTTTCTCACGCAACTCACGTGCAACCGCGCCGAATATTCTCGTACCGATCGGGTTACTATCGGCATCGATCATAACCGCGGCATTACTGTCGAAACGAACATAGCTGCCGTCAACACGCTTGATCGGGCTCTTCGTACGAATAATAACACATTTATGAACTTTCTTGTCGTCCAGCTGACAGTTAGGCAGGGACTTCTTGATAGCGACACAGATTATATCACCTACACTCGCTACCGGACGAGTCGCCTTACCTTTACGGTTACCGCCCTTGCCAAGTACTTTTATACACAACGCAGCCTTAACACCTGAGTTGTCAGCTATGTCTACCATTGTTTCCTGCTGTATCATTTTTTATCTCTCAAACCTGCTACTTTAATATCTTTTAACGCCTACAGATCCTGCGGAACTCCGGTTTCCAGTATATTCACTAATCGCCAGCTCTTGGTCTTACTGATAGGCTTACACTGAGAGATCTCAACCAAATCGCCCATTCCTGCCTTGTTATGCTCATCATGAACTGCTATCGTAGTTCTACGTCTTACATACTTACCATACTTAGGATGCTTAACCTTGTAATCGATAGCGATCTTGACAGTCTTATCGCCACGATCACTTATTACTCTGCCTGTCACAGTTTTAACTTTTGATTCCATAGCTATATGTTCTTTAAATTTAACTAACTCTTAAACACCATTCTAAATCAGTCGCTTCACGCTTCACGAATAACGCTTCACGCCCTATTCTCTCGCATTACCGTCTTAAGCCTGGCTATATCACGCTTAACATTACCGACTGCACGGCTATTACTTAACGTCTCGGTCACCGACTGACAACGCATATCGAACAACTGTCTCTGAAGTTCTTCAAGCTTACCGTCAAGCTCATCCGGACTCATATCTCTAAATTCCTGCGATTTCATCTAAAACTTTCCTTTTACAACACATGCCTTCTCTTAACAAATCTGCAACGAACCGGCATCTTGTGAGCAACTCGAAGGAACGCCTGCTTGGCAATATCCTCGTCTACACCGCCTATTTCATACAAAATCTGGCCGGGCCTTACACGGGCTACCCAAAATTCAGGCTCACCCTTACCTTTACCCATTCGAGTCTCCAATGGCTTGGAACTTACAGGCTTATGCGGGAACATCCGGATATAAACCTGACCTTAACGCGAAACTGGTTGCAGAAGTGATCGGTGAGCAGTTGGGTAAGCGTGCATCTTTTAGACGTACG
>JBHPGW010000074.1:0-11975 GCA_042569785.1 Planctomycetota bacterium
CACCCAGCCACATGCGGTGGTTAACACCAATTTACAGAACAAAGTTTACACTACCAACTGTGTCACCAGAGCGGTGCAGCCAAAGAACCTTACCTTGTAACCCTGGCAGCATGCGGCAAAGCCCAGTGCAGTTGCAAGATGCGTCTTTCCCGTTCCGCTATTGCCGATCAGCAAAACATTTTCGTTATTATCGATGAACTCACAACGCAGCAATTCTCTTATCAAAGGTTCGTTGACGAAGAGGAACATCTTGATTGCGGATTTTACGCCTTAACTCTATCCATTGATCCATATTTGTGTACACTCCTGTAATCTCCTGTAATAAAAGACGTTTTACTGCCAATTATCACAGATTTTCGGTTACAGTGGTACAATTTTCAACCGCCCGCCAGGTGGTACACTTTTGCTCCGCCGTTTACATTTTTCGCTGTAACATTATATAGTTAAAATGCTTATGTTAAAATAGTCTCAAGTTAATGGGACAGTACTGATATTGATACAAGCTTTCCAATCCCTGCCTGTTCCAGTTTATTGGCAACGTTGAGAAAAAACAGAGTTAAAATACTTCCTCGGGCTTCATATATTTCGTTACCTCCATATGCACAGAGTTCTGTTCTATCCCGCTGGTTAGGCTTTGACCAGACTGGATTATCCAGCTTGTCCACATCAGCTTTCATGGCGCACCTACAACCGTACTACAACCAAAAGATGCAATACCTGTTAAATCATTGATACTTACGAAAAAATGGAAGTTTAATGAAGTTTTTGCAAACCGTCGCCTTAGGCCACTTGGCTACGCCGCCAACATCATGTAAAATAAAGACTTATACTTTATTAGAAAAACTTTATTTTGCAAAAATACAACCTTGACTACAACCAAATATCTATTATACCATTCTTTCGCCTTTGAAATAGCAAATTCATCTTAAGTTGTAGAGGAATATATAATTATGCAAAAGAGCAACAAAAAAGCCGGAAAACCCGTCCCGACAAACTACCGCTTACCTTACATAAGACAGGCCAATATTGCAAGAAAATTAGGGACTGTAGCAACAATACAGAGTTTTCTTTTATCCTGTTTTTCGTCTTTCACCGTTTCTGCTCCAATGTAACGTGCTTATCGTCTTTTTCATATCCACGCCGTACTCAAGCTATCCGTTGGCTTATGTTCTCAAGAGTCCGCACCCTGTAGATACTTTTTTGCATCTTGCGATGTCGGCGGTTCGCACGCTCAACCGCATACATACATCCGCCTATCTTAACATAAAAAGTATTCGTGAAAATTCGTGGTTAGTTCTGGAATGTTGTAGTCGTTAATCTATGGGTTTAGTTGTTGTTGTTTCCTAAGTATTCCGGGATTAGTTTTCTTACCTGCTCAACTATTTGTTTGTGGTTTTGGGTTTTTGCTATTTCTATTAGTTGGTCTATCTCAGCTAAGAGGGTGTCTCTATCCTTGGGTATATTCATCCAGATGCCTATTTTTGGGTGGCGGGTTGGCTGCATGTCTTCGCCTTTTATTGATAGCTCCTCGAAGAGTTTTTCGCCTGGTCTTGTGCCGGTGAAAGTTATCTCGATATCCTCGTCGGGGATAAAGCCGCTAAGGGTTATTAGTTCTCTTGCCAAATCAACTATCTTAACCGGTTCGCCCATGTCGAGTACGAATATCTCTCCGCCTTTACCCATTGTGGCGGCTTGCAGTACGAGCTGGCTGGCTTCTGGTATTGTCATGAAATAACGCTGCATATCGGGATGTGTAACTGTTACGGGTCCGCCGTCGGCGATCTGCTTTTTGAAGATGGGTACGACCGAACCGTTGGAGCCGAGCACGTTGCCGAATCTTACGGTGACGAAATGCGTATCGCTGGTGCGGTTGAAATCCTGTATGAACATTTCTGCGATCCTCTTTGACGAGCCCATAAGTGAAGTAGGATTAACAGCTTTGTCAGTGCTGATCATAACGAAATTATTCGTGCCGAACCGGCTTGCGGCCTGGGCGACGGTTTGAGTACCGACGACGTTGTTCTTGATAGATTCACCTGGGTTGGTTTCCATCAATGGAACGTGCTTGTGAGCCGCGGCGTGGATGACGACGTTTGGATGATACTTTTCAAAGAGCAAATCCACGAGCGTTTTATCGGTGATGTCACAAATGATAGCTTTTAGAGGGACGTCTGGGAACTGTCTTTTTAGCTCTCTTTCTATGTGGAAGAGCGGGTTCTCGGCTTGTTCTACGAGCAGCAGCTGTTTCGGCTGAAAGTTACAGACCTGTTTGGACATTTCCGAGCCGATGGAGCCGCCGGCACCGGTGACGAGGATGGTTTTGTTCTTTAGGAAAACTTCGATCATGTCGAGGTCGAGATTTACCGCTTCTCTGCCGAGCAGGTCCTCGATGTCGACGTCACGGATTTGAGAGACGCTGTATTTGCCCGAAGCGATGTCAGTGATCGATGGTACGGTACGGAAACGTGTCTTTGTGCCCTGGCATATCTGGATGATGTGCCTTAACTGCTGATGAGAAGCTGAAGGTACGGCGATGGCAATTTCTTCGACATTATTTTTTTCACAGATATTTGGCAGTTGGTCTACGGTACCGAGTACCGGTATCGCATGTATACTGATGCCCTGCTTTACGGGATCGTCATCGACGAGTCCGACACATTCGTATTGTGCTACGGACATGCGGTGTATTTCTCGCAGCAGTGCTTCGCCGGCGTCGCCCGCTCCGACAACCAGCAGTCTCTTAATTCGTCCGCCCTCGACGGTTCGAAACTCTTCGTAGTACATTCGTATGATCATTCTCATGCCGCCAAGCAACAGTATTGTGCAGAACATGTCTAACACGAAAACGGACTGGGCCACATCGGGGAGATTTCCAAAGCTTCTTCTGACCAAAGTGACCTGCAGCATCGTGAACCATGCAGTGACAATTATAAAAGTGCTGACCAGCGAAGCGCTCGCAATTCCGATCAGGTCGGAGATTCCGACGTATCGCCACCATCCTCGATACTGCCTGAAAAAGGCGAATACCATGAGCTTGATAATGACGAAAATCAGCAGCAAAAGCGGATATTGCTCGAAGAGCCATGTACGCCTTAGCTGCATATTGTTTACGAGCAGAAATGATACGAGCAGTGAAGCGGCGAAAGCGGCTATGTGAGCGAGAATGATCAGTGCTTTTCGATATTTGAGCAAAGTGGCTGAGACAGGGGGAATCTGTGTCGGTGTTTTGGCACTATCTCGGTTTTCCTGCTGTTTTTGCGTATTAGAGTCTGTCATACACTCTTATCGTCATATTCACGTTCTGTAATTATCCGGAGAGGCAATTGTAGCAGAAATTTGGCAGCCTGTCAAGATTTATAGGTCTTTGTCCGCAAAAACATTCGCGTATTAGGCCTTTATGACGATATATGGGGGAATTTGGGTCAGTCGGGGGTAGTTAGGGGCTCATCGTCGAGTTTTGTGTAAACCTGATCGAGCTGTGTACCGTCAACCTTGTTTCGCAGAAGCGCGTAAATAACCGTATTGGCGGAAAAATAAAAACTTACTACAAACGAAACAACCAGGCCTACAACGACCAATAAACACAGGTGAATCCAGAAGGCAGCGAAAGCCTGCGAGCCGTTTGCCGCTGCGGCAGATTCAGTTCCAAGCAGGTTCATAAACTCAGGTTCTGGCCAGATGGCGTCAAGCTTGTTGACCTGGTTTGCGTTTTTGGCCCAGACTCCCATCTGTAGAAAAGCCCATGTTGAAAACAGCAGCAAAAATGCGAGGAAACGAACGAAGAGGTAACAAATAGAACCGTAAACAGAAGCGATAAAGGTGTAAAATATCGTCCGCCAGGGCCTTGTATATACGTAGTTGATAGAGCGGTTTATCGCATCGCAGGAATCGGTACCCTCATAGGCGATAGTCGGGAACATCAGGTTGAATCCGACGATCATTCCGATGGCTATCGCAGCTATTAAAGCTCCCGCGACCAAAGCCAGTGGTAAGGCAATTGCTATAACCAATTCTCCAACCCATGGTATGTTTCCTATGAGTCCGAGGACAAATATGAACAGTCCGATGAAAATGATTATCCCGACCAGCAGCAAAGGCGCAGCTAAAAAGCTGGTGAATTTTTTAGCGCCGAAACCGATCGCCTCGGTCAGGCCCGGCTTTTCTCCGCGTGAAAACTGCAGAGCAGTGACACGACAGATAGCTCCTCCGGCCAGCGAGATCAGTGTGATCTTTATCAGGAAGAATATAGTACAGTAAAAGCTGTGATATCTTACGGCCCATCCTATCGCTTTGAAATAATCTCTTATGCTTGTTATAGCCGATCGCAGATCCATTACCAGTAGTGACTTTGCGGCGTGATTGAATTTGGCTGAACCAAATTTCCAGAGAGTGCCGAAAACCCCTGCCCTGTTTGCCGATCTTTTCTCCGTTCGTTCTATGAAGGTTTCTAATTGTTCGGGATTGTTCAGATAAATGCTTAACTCGGTTTCACCATTTACGGCGACAGCAACGGTACTGCTGAAATCCATGATCCAGCCTGCCAGGCAGAGTGCAACAATTGCCAGAAAAGCAATTATTACTTTGCTTGGGTGAATAGCCATTTTGAACGTGCGAAAAATTTCAGGGAATAACAGGTTTTCGAACAGGACGGACAATTGTTCTTTGCTGTCCATTTGACTTCCTTTCAATATTATTATAAAGGATCATGGCTTTGCGAACAGGTGCTAATATTTATAACGTTAATTTTGCGGATTTTCAAGGATTTTATAATATTTTTTGACAGGTGCGGTCTATCGATTTTGGGGGTTCTGGTCATTGCCTTCACAGGGCACGGTATATTTGGCATCGAACCATGCGCCGAGGTCTATCAGCTTGCATCGCTGCGAGCAAAATGGGAAGAATTTCGGTTTGCCTGCTTCTGTTTCCAGTGGTGAGTTAATGGGTTTTTTGCAATTTGGGCAATTGCGCATTATTGGTCTTCTTTGACGAGTCCCTGCTCTTGTTTTCGGGCGTATTCAACCGAATATCTTGCCCATGGTTTTGCTTCGAGCCTGGCTTTTGCTATCGGCTTGCCGGTGCCCTGGCATATCCCGTAAGTTTTCTTATGAATACGATCCAGTGCCTCATCGATCTTTTGCAGTAATTTTCTTTCACTGTCCATCAGTTCGAGCGCAAATTCCTGCTCGTAATTATCAGAACCCAGGTCGGCCATGTGTATAGGCATAGACGATAAGTCCCCGGAAGCCTCTAATCTGGATTTTTTAAGAGCTTCGTCCTGTATCTCATTTACATCGCCAACAATTTCACGTCTTTTGGTGAGTAATAAATCCTTGAAGCGTTCGATCTCCTGCTTAGTCAAACCTGTTTTCTTCGTTCTGTTCACGCGTTTCTGAGGCACTTTAAAATACCCTTTAGTATGACATTTAATTCCGGCACATCTTTAAAAGTCCGCATTATAACTTTTTTCCGTCGGTTGTAAAAGCAATTATTTTGTCGGGAAAAATAATTGCTGGTGACCAAACATAAATCACAGGGGCTTGCGGCAATAGCAAAGGGTTCTGGTGTAACACCTAACGTCTTAAAAAACAAGTACTTACAGCGACAGGGCGGTCATTATTGCCTGTCTGTCAGGGCTTTTGCGTCTTTGGCAAATTTGCCCAAAGGCAGGAAAAATTTTTCGCTGTCGACGCGTCCTGCGAATGTTTTGACACCAAAAGTGAGTTCGATCTGTTCTTCGGTAAAGATCTGCCCCGCCGGGCCATGGCAATAGCTGCTGTCATCCGCGAGCAAGAGGGCATTTTCAGTGTATTGGGCAGCGAGGTTGATGTCATGTGTCACTATGACGATGGTTTTGCCTTTCTGCTGCTGAGCGATTTTTAGCAGGTCGTAAATGTCGACCTGGTGCTTAAGGTCGAGGAAACTGGTCGGTTCGTCGAGAAGTAAAATGGGGGTGTCTTGCGCGAAAGCTCTTGCGATAAAAACCCTCTGACGTTCTCCGGCGCTTAGGCTTGCGATTGGTCGATTCGCAAACTCGGCGGTATCCGTCATTTCGAGAGCGCCGGCTATTAGTTTTTTGTCGACATCGTTTTCAAAGCCGAAAGTATCCGTATAAGGAGTTCTGGCCATGGCGACGACCTGGGCAACGGTAAAGTCGAAAGCCGGTATGAATTCCTGGCGAACGACGGCGATCTTTTGCGCAAGGTCTTTGACCGAATATGACTGTATCGCACTGCCGTGTATTTCTATTTGGCCTTTATCACTATTTAGCAGTCCGCAGAGCAGATTCAGCAGAGTGGATTTTCCAGCGCCGTTTGGGCCTGCTATGGCGACGAAATCGCCTGACTGAACTTCAAAGGTAAGGTCTTTCAAGACGGTGCTTTGCTTATAGCTGAAAGATAAATTTTTAACTTTTATAATATTGCTCATTTTAGCCAACTCACTTTTCTGCTGTATTTTGCCAGTAGTATGAGGAAGAACGGGCCGCCGGCAATAGCGGTAATTACGCCTACGGGTAGTTGCTCATGGCCGAGGATCGTTCGTGCCAGTGTATCCGCGATAACAAGAAAGATGGCGCCGGTGATCGCGGAAACGGGCAGCAGTTGTCGATGGTCGGGGCCGAAGACGAGACGGACGGCGTGCGGAACTATCAGGCCTACAAAGCCGATCAGCCCGCTAAGGCCGACAGCTACCGCGGTGATAAAAGCAGAGAGTGCAAAAGCGATAAATCTGGTTTTTGTGATGTCGACACCGAGAGCCTGGGCCTGCTCCCGGCCGAAAGTCAGGACGTTTAGTTTGTGACATATAGTGAATAATCCTACGATGCCCGCGAGGATAAATCCGCCGGAAGTCCAGAGTACCAGCGGGTCCTTTTCTGTAATATTACCCATCAGCCAAAAGATGGTCGAACGCAGCTGATGGCTCTTTGCTATCGAAGTTAAGAACATGATTACGGCGGAAAAAAAGGCGTTTATGACGACGCCTGCGAGTAGTAGGCTTGTCACCTGTGATTTTCCTGTGAAGTGTCCTATATACCAGACGAGCCATACGGTGACGAGTGCGCCCGCGAAGGCGAAAACGGCCATTGGTGAGCCTGCCCAGAAGGTCCATGTGATGCCGGAAAGAACGGCGATGATGACGCCGAGTCCTGCTCCGCTTGAAATGCCGAGAATGTATGGGTCGGCTAACGGGTTTCTAAGTATTGCCTGCAGTACGACGCCTGCACTTGCCAGAGCAGCTCCTACTATTGCCGCGAGGATAACTCTTCTAAGTCTGATGATAAAAATTTCGTAATCGATATTTTCGCCGGCAGTTGGGGCGGGTCCTGCTAAAACTTTTTCAAGCGAGATAGGCTGAGTGCCGCGAAATGCGCACAGCAATATCGCCATCACTAATACCGCAAGGCAAAGTAAAATATTAACTGTCAGTTTCTTCTTTGTCAGAGTATCAATCATTTTTATTTGTAAAAATATCCGGATGTAGGAAACGTGCGATCATTTCTATTCCCTGCGGCAGTCTTGGGCCCAGTCTTAGTACCATATCGGAATCGATGACGTGGATCCTGTTGTTGTTGACTGATGGTAAGTTAATTTTGTCTTTCCAGAACAGTTCGGCTTGTTGCTGCTGTTGGGCTACGTTTTCAGTACCCATCGAAGAATGTATAATGACCTGTGCCCCACAGCCGGTGAGCTGTTCGGTATCTGTCTGCGGGTACTGCTGGATGGTTGGGCCGATGGCGTTGACACCGCCTGCTAACTCGATGAGTTGATTTACAAAAGTATCTCTGCCTGCCAGTCGCAGGGGTTGGGTTTGTACGACCCAGAGGACCTTTGTCTTATCTGCTTTGTTGAATTTGGTTTGTAATTGGTTTAGCTGATCGGTTAGATCACGAGCCAATTGTTGGGCCTGCTGCTGAGCATTTGTTGCCCTGCCGATGAGTTTTATCGCTTCTGTCAGTTCGTTGATCTTTTCAATTTTCAAGGTTAATACCTTGTAGCCGAGTCTTTCCAGGGTTTCCGCGATGTTTTTCTGCTGCTCGAACCAGAGTGTTATGACCAGGTCGGGCTTGGCCGCTATAATCGCTTCGATATCGGGCTGCCAGAATGAGCCGACTTTGGCTTTGGTTAGTGCTTTTGCCGGTGCGTCAGAGCCATTGGATACGGCGACTATTTTTTCGTCAAGGCCCATCGCGAAAAGTATTTCGGTAAGATTAGGGGCAAGTGAGACGATCCTGTTCGGGGCTTCTGTCGGCTGAGAGTAATTTGGATAGTTGATGTTGCAGTTGTTTTGGCAGCCGTGCTTGGCACGGTATGTTACCGTTATCGCAGTCACAGCGACAAAAGCAATTATTAATAATATCGGAAACTTCTTCATTGCAAAAATTACGTTCTCTTAAATTGTTTTTCCAGTTCTCTTATCGAGAAGGTTATCGTGGTAGGCCTGCCGTGGGCGCATCTGCTGGAATGGTCGAAGGTTTCTTTGTCTGCGAGCAACTGTTGAATTTCACTTGCGGTTAGCTTTTGGCCCGCTTTGATAGCAGCTTTACATGCCGCCATATTCAAAACTTCATCGAGCATGGTATCAGCGTCTATGTCCCCTGCCTTGTCGGTTAGCAGATCGATCAGGTCATGTACGAAATCAATTGGGCTTGCCTTTGCCAGCAGGGTTGGAAATGACTGCACGGCCATGGTTTTCGGGCCGAACGGTACAAGTTCCACTCCCAACTTCGCGATCAGTTCGGTATTGTTTTTGAGAAGCTGGGCCTGGGCATCGGTAAGCTCGAAACTTTCGGGGATCAGGAGTTTTTGCGATTCAAGATTGCCTGCCTGAATACGCCTTTTTAAATTTTCGTACATTATACGCTCGTGAAGAGCGTGCTGATCGACGACTATAAATCCATCGTCAGTGGGGGCGATGATGTAGCTGTTGTCTATCTGTATAAAAGCCGTGTCCCATGGCTCGTGTCCCGTGGCTCGTGATTCGAAGGACGTGGGCCGTAGCTCGTGCCCCGTGGGTCGTGGCCCTGATGAGTGGAAGCCTAATTGTTGTTGGGTTTGGATCGGTCGGTGCTTTTTGAAGAACTCTGACATCGCGTCGTTTATGCTTTGGCTCGACTGGGTTGCCTCCGGCATTTTGGCGGGTACGTCGAGGTTGGTAGCTAAAAGTTTTTCACGTATGACGCCGAGAATCTGGGAATGGATAAGGTTGGAGTTGTAGAATCGCACTTCGATCTTTGTCGGGTGGACGTTTACGTCGTAATCTTCGAAGGGCATTTGAAGAAACAGGAAAATTACAGGGAATCTGTTCGGCTCTAAATTCGCGCGATATGCTTCTCTGATGGCGTGGGAAATAAACTTGTCGCGTATGAATCGGCCATTGAGAAATACATATTGGAGCTTGCTGTTGCCGCGAGAGATCGAGGGCTTGCCTAACAAGGCGAAAATTTGCGTGTTCTTTTCATCGATTTTGGTTTCTATCAGATTTTCAGCAATCTGGGCGGAGAACAATTCGGCGACTCGCTGTCGAATACTTTGGCCGGCGGCTAAGCTGTAAAGCTCTCTGCCATTATGCTTGAGGGTCATTTCCATTTTACGATTTGACAATGCGATACGCGTAAAGCATTCGGAGATATGGCTCATTTCGGTATTGGCGGTCTTTAGGAATTTTCTTCTGGCGGGCAGCTTATAGAAGATGTCCCTGACCTGTATGGTGGTTCCGTGATCGGCGGAGCATGGGGTGATCGGGGTTTTATCGCCGCAATCGATCTCGACGCAATTTCCGCTGTTAGAATCCGCTGTTCTGCTGACCATGCGAACCTGAGCGATCGAGGCGATACTTGCCAGCGCTTCGCCGCGAAAACCGAGCGTGGATATTGAGCCCAGATCGTGGCTTGTCTTGATCTTGCTTGTGGCGTGCGACTCAAATGCGCGGGCTAAATCTTCGGCGTCGATCCCGCAGCCGTTATCGGTGATCGAGATGAGTTTTCGTCCGCCGTCTTCTACTGAAACGGTTATCTTCGAAGCGCCGGCGTCGATGCTGTTCTCGATAAGCTCCTTGACGACGCTTGCGGGGCGCTCTATCACCTCGCCGGCGGCGATCATGTTTATCATGTTCGGGTCAAGGACTACTATTACGCCCATTTGTTACCTTATCTGAAAAGTTAAATTAGTAAACTTTGTCCTGTCATTTCTTCCGGCTTGGGCAGTTCCATCATTTCCAGCAGTGTCGGGGCAATGTCTGCTAATCGGCCGTTGCTGCGAAGCTCTTTGCCTTTATAACGCTCGTCGAATACGATCAGCGGGACATCGCCTACTGTATGTGCGGTGTGTGGACTGTCTGGATCGCCGTCTGTCATTTTCTCGAAGTTGCCGTGGTCCGCGGTGATTACGGCAGCTCCGCCGAGAGTTTTTATTTTTTCGAGTATTCGGCCTACGCAGAGGTCGACAGTTTCGGCGGCTTTGATGGCTGCTGACAATATTCCGGTATGGCCTACCATGTCAGGGTTGGCAAAATTAATTATGATAACATCGTATTTGTTCGAGTCGAGCTTTTCCAGAACGATGTCGGTAACTTCCAGAGCGCTCATTTCGGGTTTGAGGTCGTAAGTTCTGACTCTGGGCGATGGTACGATCTGTCGGTCCTCGCCGTCGAACGGAGCCTCGGTGTAATCGTTGAAGAAAAAAGTTACATGTGCGTATTTTTCGGTCTCGGCGCATCTGAATTGTTTCAGGCCAAGGTCGCTTATGTACGCTCCGAGAATATTTTTCATCTTAGGCGGCTTTGGAAAAGCTACCGGAGCGGGTAGTGTCGCATCGTATTGGGTCAGGCAGACGTAGTAAATATCAGGTATCGTAATTCGCGCGAAATCCTTAAAGTCCGGGTCAACGAAAGCTCTTGAAATTTCTCGAGTCCTGTCGCCTCTAAAATTGAAAAAGACTACGCCGTCACCGTCGTCGATATTTGCGATCGGTTCGTTGTTTTCGTTTACTATGGATGTAGGCTCGATGAATTCGTCTGTCACATCTCTCTCGTAACTGGTGGCAATTGCTTCTGCTGCGGTGGTCGCCTTTAGGCCTTTGCCGTTTCGCATGCAATCGAAAGCATTTTGTACTCGATCCCATCGACAGTCACGATCCATTGCGTAGAACCTGCCCATAACGGTTGCGATTGAGCCGATACCTATCTGCCTGGCTTTATCTTCTATTTTGCGGATGTAGTCGATCCCGCTGGTAGGCGGTGAGTCGCGTCCGTCGGTAAATGCGTGAATGTAAACTTCTTTGAGATCGTTTCTTTTTGCCAGTTCGAGCAGGCCATAGAGATGGTCGAGCAGTGAGTGGACACCGATATCACTGCACAGGCCCATAACGTGCATCTTACCGTCTTTGCTTTTTACGAAGTCGATCATTTTGAGGAATTCGGCGTTTTCAAAAAACGATCCGTCTCGAATTGTTTTGCTTAATCTTACCGATTCCTGCGAGACGATCCGTCCTGCACCGATGTTTTGATGGCCCACTTCACTGTTGCCCATGGTACCTGCCGGCAGGCCCACATCTTCGCCGCTGGTGTGGACAAGGCAGTTTGGATACTCGGACATTAGCATATCGTCTATTGGCGTATTGGCACATCTGACGGTGTTACAGTAATCTTCAGCCGGGTCGGGGTTGTAACCCCATCCGTCACGAATTATCAGTGCAAATGGTCTGCGATTCAAAGTCGGTTTCTCTTTAGACATAAATTAAGCTCCTGGTTAGCAATAGTCTGTATATAAAATAGAAGTGTATGTTATAGGGCGAGGGCGGAAAAGTCAAATATTTAGGCAAATGTGCGTTTAAACGGGGCTGTAAGTGCACAGAAAACGACTGCAGAGCTAATTATAATTGTGCCGGCTTTGAGTTTGGTTTTATTACTATATTGCACAAGACTGTGGCCTGACCCCCGAAAAGTGTACCATTGCTAATTAGAGAGTATCCGATAAAATG
>JBHPGW010000075.1:0-11971 GCA_042569785.1 Planctomycetota bacterium
TATCACCATTATCATTCTGTGTACATCGTGTAATCTCTGGGCGATGGCGAATTTCAGTATCTCGATATCTTCGGAAGCGACGAGTGTATCGTCTATAAAGCAGTAGCTGAATTTGGAAGAAAAGCCGTAGTCGAGCCTTTTGTTTTCCGGCGCAATAATTGTTTTGATGCTGAGGCCTCTATAGTCTTCTGATTTTTGATCGTGATCGTTTTCGAGAGCTTTTTTCGTCGCTTTGTTTATGGCCTCTTTGATCTTTTCTATGTTTTTGCCCCACTCAATGAGCAGCAGTGCGGTAGGCTCTTTGTCGTCGAGAGCTTTTTGGTCCATCACCAGAGCGAAGGCTGTTCGGCCTTGAGGCAGGATGTTTTCATTAATAACCGTGCTGATAATGCCGTTCTGCATCTCTTTAGTTTGTTCTTTCAATTCAGCTTTGAATTTTTCAATAAAGCCTGCCATCGCGGGGTCTTTGTAGAGTTTATAAAGGCTGGTCTTTTCGGTTTGCTGCCTGAACTGCTGGAAATTTTGGATCTGAACAAGGGCGACGGTTTCGGCAGGTGCGATCCTTGCGATGTCTGGCATTTGCCCCGCCCAGAGATTACACGATGTACACAGAATGATAATGGTGATAGCGATTTGAATTTTGTTTCGTTTCATTTTCGTTTCTTCTTTCCGTTTTTCATTGGTTTGGCAAGTGGGGGTTTATTTTTGTTTCGTCTTTTATCCGGCTGAATGTATCTAAAGCCTGTGTTCGGGCTATCCTGATCGTAGGCGAAGGCGTCCCTGTTTTCTATGAAGTGTTTGACGTAATTTACCGGTATCGCAAATCCAAGCCCGCCCAGGAAAATATAGCCCATATTTGTGACACCGACGACTTGGCCTGCCAGGTTGAACAGCGGCCCGCCTGAATTGCCTGGATTTATGTCGGCGTTTGTTTGTATGTACACCAGGCCTGAAAAAGCCCTGTTCTTTGTGCTGATCACACCGTTAGTGACAGTTCTTTCGAGGCCGAGCGGATTTCCGATAGCGAAGACTTCCTGGCCTACTGCGGTTTCTTCGATATCACCTAAGCAGACGTATTTGACTTTGGTTTCGCCGAGGTCCTCGATTTTCAACAGCGCCAGGTCGATGAATGGATTTATGGCATCGATCCTGACCTTTTTGAATTTCTTTTTTTCGAAGCCGTCTTTAGTTTTCTGGAAGACGGTAACTTCGATCTTTGTTTCTTTTTCTATCACGTGATAATTAGTTATAAGATAGCCATCTTCGTTTAAGAAAAATCCCGAACCCATACCTCCCGGCGTTGTTATTTTTACAACAGCCTGGGAAACTTGTTTTACGCTTTGCTCGATAGTCATCTGCTCAGAATCGCAAGTGTAATACAACTGGTCCCAGGTTTTGAGTTTTTCCGGCTGGCAGGGGTCAGCGGGTTGATCTTCTATTTTCGATTCCGGGGCATTGCTGTCTACCTGGTCACTATATTGATATTGGAGTATTTCATCTTTTTGAATTTTGAGTATTGTTATTCCTACGTCGAGGTAGAGATGTTTTTCTTTCTCGGTAATTATATCCCCGGTTAGTTTCTGCCCCTGGTTCAAAATGACGGTATCGGCATTGCAGAAATGGCAGCAACACAAAATTGTAATTGCCCAAAGACACTTTCTTAACATAAAACGCTCCGAAAACTAATTGTGTTAACCCTATTGGGTATTTAACCCACAAAAAACATTTTAAGCAGTTTTGGTATTCGATGCAAAAGAAAAAGTCGGCTTAGCGGCGATTTTTGCAGGTTATTTCTTGACGGTTTAAGGCAGCGAGGCTATAAGTTTTAAGAAGGTTTGTTAATTTTAGAGGTGGTGTATGGAAAACAGTAGAGGGGTTGTTGGCGAAACAGTAGTTGTGATCCTTGCGGCAGGTAAGGGTACCAGGGCAGGAAGGGATGATCTGGCGAAGGTATGCTTCGAGATCGATTCTGTTCCCGCGATCAATCGAATGATCACAACTTTCAAGAAGAAAGGTTTTGCCCGATTTCTTGTTGTGGTAGGCTCAAAAGCCGAGCAGGTGCTTGAGGTTGTCAGCAGGAAGCACCCTGATACGATGTATGCCTTTCAAGGTAAGCAGCTTGGTACCGGCCATGCCGCCAAGATTGCCGCTGACGCACTGCGTAAGATCGGGTACTCGGGCAATGTCCTGGTGACGCTGGGTGATAAGTATGTCGAAACGTCATGCATTGAGACCCTTGTCGATGCTTATATAAAACAGCACGCTGATTTTGCGCTTTTGACGATCCCGATGATAAATATTATGCAGGAATCGCTTGGCAGAGTTCTTCTGGATAAAAAAGGCCGGGTGCTGGGCATTATTGAAAGAACGGACATCAAGAGACAGGCGATCGCAGATAAACTTAAAGAATATACGCAGAAAAAAACACAGATGACCGCAGAAAGAATCGCGAAACTTATCGATAAACATATACCAAGGCTTTCCAAGCAGGCGGTGGCAATTCCTGAACTTTTGAAGCTGAGCAAAAGTAAAAAGGGAATCGACAAGGACAAGCTGAAAAAGATTCTCGGCATGAAGAAATACAATCTTGAGATCGGTGGTGTCAGATATTCTGCGAATCAGATAGAAAAGAAATGTCACTCTAATCCCAGTCTTTACCTGTTGAGCACTGAGGCGTTCTATCAGGGCATTGGGATGATAGATAACAATAACGCTCAGGGTGAGTATTATCTTCCGGATATTATCAAACATCTGGCCAGCATCAAAGATGCTGGCGGCAAGAGCAGGTTCAGGATAAGGGCGGTGTCTATAGATAATCCCGATTGGATACAGGGCTTTAATCTGCCGCATGAGCTTTTGGCGATCCAGGATCATGTCAGGCGCAAGAAAGACGTGAAACAGAAAGTTGAAATTAAGAGTAGGCCTGTTTTAAAAGCGAATCAGTATTATACGGTTGCCCGATGGTTGGGTAAAATAGAAAAGCAAAGCCCGGGTCTTAAGCGATGGCTCAAGAATATCTATGGCGAAAACGAGCAGCTGCATCGTGGGAAATTAAAAGAGCTGAACAATGTTCTTAACTGCTATGGTAAGCAATTTGGCTTTGACGAAAAGGTCTGTATTGTTCGTGCTCCTGGTAGATTGAATCTGATGGGCAGGCACGTTGACCATCGCGGCGGCTTTACTAATTTTATGGCGATCGATCGTGAGACGATAGCGGTTGCGGGTGTTCGTAAAGATAATAATATTGTCGCGGTAAATACAAACCCTAAACAATTCAAACAGGTTCGGTTTAATATATCCGAACTGATAGGCGGGTTCGGATGGAGTGACTGGATCAACTTTGTCAACAGCGATTGGGTGCGAAACATGCTCCACAGCAGTGCCGGCGACTGGGGTAATTATATCAAGGCCGCGGCACTTCGTTTGCAGCACCAGTACCAGGATGTAAAAGTTAAAGGCGTTAATCTTGCTATATACGGCAACGTACCTATTGCGGCTGGTTTAAGCAGCAGCTCGACGCTTGTGGTGGCAACTCTTCAGGCGGCAATTGCGTTGAATAATTTTGAACTTACAAGTCAGCAGTTCATAGACCTTTGCGGCGAAGGTGAATGGTTCGTTGGTTCACGAGGCGGAGCCGGTGATCATGCCGCGATCTATCTTGGCCAGCGAGGGAAGATCGCTCAAGTTGCGTATCTTCCTTTCAGGGCGGAAAAAGTTATAGATGCGCCTAAAGACTATCAGATTGTTATCGCTAACAGTCATGTAAAAGCCGCAAAGAGCGGCAAGGCCAAGGATATGTTCAACGCCAGGATCACCAGTTATGACCTCGGTTTGGCGCTGCTTAAACAACGCTGCCCGGAAGTAGCTAACAATATTGAGTACCTCAGAGATGTTAATCCTGAAAAGCTCGGATGCAGCATAAGCGAGATTTACCGAATGCTTCTTAAAATTCCTGAGTTTATGACACGCAGAGATTTTAAAAATCAGCTTTCGAGGGACTATCAGGAAATGATGGAAGTTAATTTCGGCACTCACGCCGAGCCGCAGCATTATAATGTCAGAGGCGTTTTGCTGTTCGGTATCGCTGAGATCGCCAGAAGCAGGATGTGTATAGATTATCTCGAAGCAGGCAGGATGAAAGATTTTGGGGATTTGATGAGTATCAGTCATAATGGCGATCGAGTCAGCGGAGCAGTGTCCAGTGGAAAGTATCATTTAATTCGACAAAGCTGCAGTGACGAGTATCTAAACACTCTCAGAAGCCATCTGTCTACGGAGGACCCGCAAAAAGTGTTAAGTGCTCAACTGTATATGCAGAGCGGAAATTATGCGTGCAGTACCATTGAGATAGACAAGATGGTTGATGTTGCCTGCTCATTTCCCGGGGTTGTCGGTGCTCAGATCACAGGCGCGGGCCTGGGCGGATGTATTATGATCATGGTCGAGAGGGATTCTGTGCAAAGGCTTGGAAGAGTACTGACGAAAAATTACTATCGGCCGAATAAACTCAAGCCTGCGATAATTGACTGCACTGTGGTTGAAGGTGCCGGCCTTGCCGAATTTTAAAACCAATTCGCTTATGCTAACTGGCTGTTGATCATTTTTATTAGCTCTGGCAGTTCGGCGATCGTCTTTATTTTGTGTGCATGGTTGGGGATTTTCTTGCCTATGTTCGTATAGGCGTTTTTGCAAACAGCTGTCATTGACAACTTCAGAGAGGGCTTAACGTCTTTGTCGAGTCGATCACCTATGTAAGCGATGTTTTTGATGTTTTCACCAATCCTCTGTGCGGCGGCTTTGAAGATGCGAGGATCCGGTTTACGGAAATCAAACTCGTACGAATAAAGCCTGACGTCGAAGAAATCCAATATACCTATCTGCTGCAAATGCTTTTCCAGACAACTGCCGTGAAGAAAGGTATTGGAAAGTATGCCGAGTTTGAGTCCCATCTGTTTTAGCTTCGCGAACGTATTTATAATGTCAGGAGCGGTCTTACAAATCCTGCTTAGAGGTTCATACCACAGCCATGTAATGTTGCGCCACTGGTCTTCATTTAGTTTAATCCCCTTTTTTGTTCCTGTTTTTTTCAACAGTGACAGTGTGTCAAAATCATGTCCTGTTATGGCTGAAAAGAGGTGTCGCAGCCTGAGTATAATAAGGTTTCGCCAGCAGTAGTATTCGAAATTTCCTACAGGCTGATTTTCACTTTTGAGAAAATCGTAAGCTTGTCTGGCGCCTTGCCGAAAGAACTTGAAAGTACTGATCTTTCCGAAATCGAGCAAAGTCTCACCGAGATCAAAAAAGACCGCTTTAACTTCGTGTCCCGTCTCTCGTGTCTCGCGTCTCGTATTTTGCTTATCGTTTGTCATGTTTTGTGGGGAAAATCCTAAAGAATACCAATGCCCTTATAGCCTTATCTTAGTGGCGGTAAGTTTTTGTCGAAGGCCTGCTTAACCCATTTTAACATTTCATCGTCTGATATTGCGGAGACCCTGTTATTTGTGTACTCGGCGTCGATCCTGTCTTTGATCTTTATTACACACGGATCGTGTTTCGGAATGTTGATATCGAATCTGGCTTCTATCCAGTGCTTGACGCCTGCCAAACCTGCCTTGTCTGTGATGGCAATATTTACCGGTCGATTAAGCAGCTTATCAGTGTCGAAGCAATTATATATTTCCTCGTTTTTTAGAAGCCCATCGGCGTGGATCCCTGCTCGTGTGACGTTAAAATCGATACCTGCCAGCGGATAGTTAGACGGGATATTAAAGCCAAGCTCTTTAGAGGCATATTCTGCCAGCTGGGTAATAGCCGGGTAGTTGATGCCTTTGGTAATTCCTTTTATCTGTGCATGTTCAATTACCATTGCTTCCAGCGGCGGATTTCCGGTTCGCTCGCCAACACCGAAGATAGAGCTGTTTACCGCAGAGCACCCGTAAAGCCATGCGGTCGCAGCGTCTACCTGCACCTTGTGGAAATCGTTATGACCATGCCACTCGAGCCACTCGGCTGGTACGCCAACTTTTCTTAAACCCGCGATCAGTTTTGGAATGCTTCTGGGCAGGGTGGTGCCGGCCCATGGCAGGCCAAAGCCAAGTGTATCACAAAGGCGAATTTTGACTGGCTTTTTATACTCTTTAGCCAGCTTCATAAGCTCTGCCGCGAAAGGCAAAATGAAGCCTTTATAGTCGGCCCGCGTTATATCTTCGAGGTGGCATCTTGGTATAACATCATTATCCAAGGCGGCTTTGACAACATCCAGATAGCCGGCCATTGCCTGCGCGCGTGTTTTGCGAAGCTTCAGGAAGATATGGTAATCACTTGCAGAAGTTAAAATACCGGTTTCGGTAAGTCCCATCTGTTTGACGAGCTTGAAGTCGGCAGCTACAGCCCTGATCCAGCCAGTGATCTCGGGGAATTTGTAACCACGCTGCTGACATAGCTCAACTGCTTTTCTATCGCGATCTGAATAGAGGAAAAATTCGGATTGGCGGATCAGCCCCGTGTTGCCATCGATCTCATTTAGCAGGTCATATATACGCAGTATTTGCTGCGGCGTATATGGCGGTCTGGCCTGCTGGCCGTCACGGAAAGTCGTATCGGTGATCCAAATCTTTTCGGGAATTTCATAGTCAACTCTTTTTTTATCAAAGATCGCTTTTGGAAATTCGGTGTAAGGAAATACATCACGAAACAGGTTTGGTTCCTGAACGTCTACAAGTTTAATATTTTTCTTACCCATATCATTTACCTATCAATTTTGTACTCTTGTGTGCTTACGTTTTTTTGCTCATTATTAGCCGAGGTGGGAGTCGAACCCACACGCCCTATGCCGACCGAATTCATAACTTCCTATTTTTAAGGCACTTACAAAGGGTAGCATATTTCATGTTTTTCAATATTGTCTAACAATTTTAGACAACTTCGTGGCAAGTAGTCTAACTAACCCGTAAGTTGAACTATAAGATTATGATTGTAACTTATAATCAGTAAAAATCAAGGCAATATTGGAATCTTACCAAACATCAATCTTCTAAGTTACTGTCGTTGAATTTAGTATAAGGCTGGTTGATAGCATAATATTTGTAACGCTCCGTTACATTTCTCCCTAACCCGGCTATTCTGATCCAAACTATCGACTGTCGAATAAGAAATTTAAGATTTTTTCTTCTAACCTTTTAGTGAATTCACTTTTAGGTTGTTCGTTAAGCTGGTTATTCTGACTTGTCCTACTCATACTTTGCAAAACAATCTTCAAGATAGTCAGCTAAACAGTGAAATTTGTCCGCTATCTTTTTATTTTCTTCGTGATTAGCAATGGCACAAACATAGCCTATCAATTCTTCAAAATCTTCATAGCTAAGATATACCTCATACTTACTACTCTTTTTAATAGCAACAGAAATGGCTCTTACTATATCAAGTTCTAATATGTAATGCCTATAGTCCAGCAGTAACTGCCGCTGGGACACCGAAAGTTTTAAGATTAATTTATCGTCCATAGTTTTTATACCTGTAGTTCCATTCTATCTATTCTTAACAGTTTTGGCAATATTTTTGATTGTCCTTTTATCTATTCTTCCTACTTCCTATTCCCATCCTATCGATTAAATCGATAGTTAGGAATCCCTGCTTAGATGGGAGCCCAATATACTACGATCTATTGAGGTATGGGTATAGGATGAGCTAAAAAAAGAATTATTATTTCTTAGTGGGGAGCTTGGCATAACTATCGACACTAATCGACACTCCTACATACCTGCTGGGACAACGGAGATTGTCCAGGATAGTAATAAAAACAATATATGAGTATATTTACATTTCAGATAGTTTGACTTGTCCAGGCCAATTCTGGGAGTATTTAGCACAATTCTCAATTATCTATGTGATATTTTTTAATTATCTTTATTATATTGAAATATCTGTCTAAACTGCTACTCTGATATAGTAATGGAAATGTTAATTTCGATTAGGGAGTATGAAAATGAGAAGTAATACCTCAGTTCAATATGGATTATTAGCAGTATATTACCTTGCTAAGAACCAGAGCAAGAAACTTGTTATTACCCAGAGCATTGCTGATGAATATAACATTCCCCCTGAATATCTGTACAAAATACTGGAAAATTTAGTCAAGGCAGGGATATTAAAAAGCAAAAGAGGTCCTGGAGGGGGTTTTCTATTGGCTAAATCTCCTAAAAAAATAACAATGCTTGAAATTATTGAAGCAATTGATGGACCTATGGTTGGTAGAATAAAAATGATTGACTATAAAAGAGAGAAGTATGCAAGAAATGCTAACCATATATTAAAAAAAGCAACTGATCAGTATCAAAGTGTTTTTCAAAAAACTAAATTGTCTGACTTGCTTTGAGGTAGGATGACTTTCCTTTGTCGACTGTCGAGTAGGTTTCGATTGTAATATTGTAATAGTTTTATTTGGGGTAGTTATAAAATCTATTCTCCCTGCTCCCTAATTCCATTCTATCGATAAAATCGATTTTAGGAATCCTGCCCTCATGGGAGCCCAATATACTACGATCTATTGAGGTAGGGGTATGCTTTACTATAGGAAAAAAAGAATTATTATTTTTTAGGAGGAGGGGGTAGTATGACTATCGATAGTGATACCTGCTGGGACAACAGAGATTGTCCTGGATATGCATACGCAGCTGGAGCTCTTGGGTTTTCCGTTCTGTAACTCCAAAATTAATCATATAAGAGATTCAATAGTTATCTGCATATCACACTGTCATGCCTGCTAATGATTGTCACCCCTGCGAAGGCAGGGGCGGGTATACAGTTTCCCTTTGTTGTCATTCCTGCGGAAGCAGGAATCCACCTTTATCTCTGGATTCCGCATCAAGTGCGGAATGACAAAGCGGTTTGCTTCTTAAATATTTACCCATATCTGCTAGGCTCGTCCAATCTGATATTATATTTCTACATTTTTAAATTTGGCTTTATGTTCAAAAAGATCCATGATTGCTTTCAGCACTTCATATGTATCTTGCATTACGTCATGTGCTACTGACTTAGACCGGAACTCGCCGCTGTGAGCTATAGCATTTCGATTATTATTAATTTGATTAATCTTATTTCTCCAGAGTTCTTTTAATGAATCGTGTTCTTCGTACTCTTCCATCATTGGCAGAAAGAGATTATGATACTTGTTCCTAAGGCCATTAGCACTTTTGAGCAGTTTGTTTACGAAATTTAAAGGACATTTAAGCTCGCCCACTAGCTCTTGACGTACAGCGAAATTAATTATCAATTCAACGCATATGCCACAACGGATAATCGCAACCGAATACTCTCCTCGACCGAAGAGACCTTTCGCCTTGATCCAGTTTCTTGCAACCTTTTCGTCATCGCTACACTTGGAATATGGCGTGCGTTTTGGCTTTGGCTTTGGCTTCTTCTGAGACTTTGGTCTTTTCATGCGAAATTACCTCAAAACATAATGGAGCAAGTAGTTTCCGTTGGTTCTTCAATCCTAGCCACCATCCACCATTACTACATCCCCATCCACAAGAGCACCATCCCAATCGTGAGCCGCAAGTCGTGCTGCACCAGATGTGTTAGGGACTGTGCGACCCCAGAATATCAAGAACTGGCCTGGGTCTCCGGAGATCATGAGAATATATTCCGTGGGAAATACGTAGTACCGGAAGACTTCAAACATCATTTTTTGGCAGGCAATGCTCTTTGCTTCCAACCAGACTCTTTCATCTATATACTTGTAACGGTCATCCTTGCAAACGATGATACCTAATCTCAATCGATCACCTTTCTTCGACAACGCCTTCAGCACGGGGAACACCTCTTCGAAGTGGGTGAATTCGCCTTTGCCCAAGGTTAACGCCTGACATATGTTCCACGCAGTGGTGAGAATATCGGCAACGGGCTTGGCCTTTTTGCAGAAAACCCTGATGTCCTTCGCTACTTTGGCGGCCCAGCCTTTGGATAACCCGACAAGTACGTCATTAGGAAAAAGACTTGGGAAAGATGCGGGGTCTAGGTTGTGAGCCTTCAAGAGGCCTGCCAGGTTGCGCCTCAGAAAGCTCCTCACGAATTGGTAATTGGTTCTGGCGCAACCCTCCGACTCCTTGATCATTTGTTGGATGGCGGCGGCTCTGTTTACGTCTGGCTCAACTAGAGATGCAATGATGCAGGCGCTCACTGAGTCTGCAAGGTGCTGATGTTCCTCCGGCCCAAGCGTTCCAATATCAATACGGTCTGCGCATATAAAGCGTCGGGCTGTCCCCAGACACTGAGAGGCTATGTCGATCTTGGGCACAACATACTTGTCAAACTTGTTCTGCCCCAAGACCGCACGCAAGTCATCTAATATGACGAGTTCATCTGCCCGTTTCTTGTCCTCAAAAAACTGCTTGTTGTCTGCCTTGGCAGCTTCCCATTCCCCTTGATTGTCGAAGTGCTTGTACTGCTTCTTCATAAGTTACTCCTTCCCTAACAGCAATTAAACAGTCTGTATAAAACGGGAAAGACAGACTGTTTCTTTCTATATAACAACTTCCCGTTGGTCCTTCAATATTTATCCGCCTATGGCGGGCTCGTCCAATCTCTTTTATTTCACTGGAGCCGGATGTTAGATATCGACAAACTTTTTATATGCATTGTCTTTGAATATTTCGCGTATTATTTCCCTTAGTAGTCTTACAAATTTACTGGTTTCTTCTGCCGTTCTTTTTTGGATCCAATTCATTTTATCCTCTCCTGCACTTCCAGCACTTGCAGGTACGATCTCAAATATATGTTCAAACTCGAAGGTATAGGGTTCTGTGTAAAGAAAGTCCTTGTATTGCTCTCCAATGGCAACGCCAACCAGAAGATCTTCGCTTTCATTTCCTTCCTTGATGTACTTGTCGTATATAGAAGACCCTACATGAAATCTAAGGTCATTACGTATTCTATGAACAACTTGTAAGTATTCATCTTGTTTCCAATTTTCAAGCCATGCGTTATATTTTGAAACCTTCATACTCAACGGTTTTGAAAGATTCATTTTCAAAAGACCTTTCACAAGATTACGACCAAACTCTTTAGTTGATTCTTTATAAAAACTAATCATTGCGAAGTACAATTCCATTTGATTTCTTTCTTCGAACACTTTATTTTGCTCTTTCGGGATTATGGAATGTAATCGCATCCAAAACTCAAGAGAATTAGTAATACGAAGAATCTGGAAAAATATAATAGTTTCCTTCTTTGACATCTGTGACAAGAAGTCACTTTTAATATATAAACCGGTTGTTTTCATAGTTTCAGATTGTATTTCTCTCTGCCCTCTGTGGCTAAACGAAGCTCTTCATCTTTTTTCATAACTGGTAGTAATTAAAGAAACCAAAATATCATTTAAAAGTCTTCCCCTAAAACTTACAACTATCGCATTACGCTGAGAATTTATTTTTTCCATTTTATCATCAGGGATCCGACCTTCACTTTGAGGCGCGTAGACCACCAAAGCAGCAGAATCTTTCTTAATTGCAAGAATCTCGTCTATCTTATCCATGTAATCTTTCCAGTGAACTAAAAACAGCGTTTCATTTTCCGCTCTTTTTAATGCATTCTTATTTATCTGCAAAATATTTTTACCTTCAAATATTCCTGAGTCAATAAACATATTTTTTAAGCTTTCAAATTCAGTTGAGGCAAATATAGCTATTTTTCTTTTAGATAATCCCATCCCAAGTCTATACCACACCGGAAAGACACCTTTTATTATTAAGAACATAATGTAGCAAAAACTAAGAATCATTAAAATTGTAGCAATTCCACCGATGATAATAAAAAATGGATGATTGAAAAAACTTATTATATTTCCTGTAATACTAGTCATAATTTTGTACATAAGATTCCTTTATTATTATCAATTACAAAAGCCTTATTAGCAGTGGAATGCTCCCCGAAAACAGTACCAATTAAAGTGAGAGTATAATCGATAAAT
>JBHPGW010000076.1:0-10768 GCA_042569785.1 Planctomycetota bacterium
CTTTTGCTCAAATGTAGCAATAGGCCATTACAAGCCATAATATCAATGTTTCGCACTAAACGATCATTTAAGTCCTAACACCTCAGCCATCGAATAGAGTGCTGGTTTTTTTCCTACCAGCCATTCCGCGGCCCGCAAGGCTCCTCTGGCAAATCCGTCCCTGCTGTGGGCGCTGTGCTCTAACGTTACGGTTTCGCCAAGCGTGCTGAAAATCACCGAGTGTCTCCCGGCGATGTCACCGGCTCGAACCGCATGTATTCCAATAGAGCCCTTCTGCCGAACAGCGTCTTTGCCGCTTCTTCCGTAAGTGAAGCTGCCATTGATATAATCGCCGGTTTCTGCGCAAATATTTTCTGCCAGCGTCAAGGCTGAGCCGCTTGGCGCATCTTTTTTGAAACGATGATGCTGCTCAACGATCTCGATATCGTAATCTTCACCGAGCATCGAAGCGACTTTGCCGACCAGTGTAAATAATACATTCATCCCTACACTCATATTTGTGCCGTATATAACGGGAATTTTTTCACCGGAGGCTTTTACCTTTGCGGTCTGTTCAGCGGTCAGTCCGGTAGTACCCAATACAAGAGCGGCGTTGTTTTCAAGACAGTATCCAACGGTCTGCTCAACACCTTGAGGCTGAGAAAAATCGATCACCACATCAGCCCCAGGCGCAAATACAGACTCGAAGCTGACGTTCTCGACACCTGCGTTCTTACCGATATCAGGATGATTGCCACTTTCGACCGCGGCTATAATATCAAACTGAGAAGCTAATGAAACGATCCGCTGCCCCATCCGCCCAGCAGCTCCAACAACTACAAGTTTAGACCCCATCAACAAACTCCTTATAAAAAGACTTAGTTGCTCAGCACTCTCGATGGCAGTGACTCACACATTTTTCCTATCACTTCCTGAACCTTTTTGGCTGTATCTGGTGCCAATGCTCGTCCTACAACCCCGCCAGCTACACCGCCCGCAATACCACCTATCACATCATCGTCATCACCAGTCACAGCCATTCCGCCAACGGCACCTGCTGCGGCACCAAGCAAAGTGGACATCGTCTTGCCAGTAGTACCTTCTCCACTTGCGATCCATAAAATGCCGGCGTCTTCGACATCGATCATCTTCGCCGTCAAATTCATGTCTTCTTTAAATTTGGGAATATTGATTATGACCACAGCCGGTACATTAAGAACTCGTCCTGCCCGTGCGGCGCCTTGTTCGCTGGTGACATCGGAAGCCTGGAATTTCTGTTCTTCCAGCAGAGCTTCGATCTGCGAACGTTCAACTGGCGCATAACCTTTCTTCATCAATTCGATCATGAAAAAATCTGCGATCTGATTTCTCGCAGCTTTACCTCTCAACTGCCCTTCAACACTTATCACCGCAACCTTATGAATTTTACCAAAATCATATCCAACCCTGGCCTGACCCTGACCCGTAGAACAGCCGCTAACACCAACAAAAAACATCACTGGCAACAAAATATAAAGACAAATAGTTCTCATAATACAATTCTCCCAAAAAAGTAACATTGCAAATATTATTCAGTCTATTGCTATCTAATCATATCAAACAAAATTGTCAATCTATTTTTGCTGTGGATTATGCGTGGCAGGTCTTACGCTGCTGTGATTGCAATAGTGATGATCTATTCGGAGTTTCTCAGGATAGCGATCATTATTTGTGATTTTTCAGAAATTGCGGTTTCCTGGCCTACCCAGTCCCCGCCTGGTCCTGCACCCCAGGAATAAATAGGCCAATTCAAGTGTAAGGGCAGGGCGTCTCTGAGAAAATCCGCAACTACTTTAGCGCGTATTGCTGACAGCATCCACTGCTGTTTTTCGTCTTTCTCGTTCCGGTCCAGGCCGAGAATGTAGAGCCTAAGGCCTTTAGAACTTTCATTGGCTTGCAGGCCCATTGCGAATTGTCTTAGGAAGCTTTTTGCGGAATCATTTAACCGCGAATTTCCGGGAGAAAAGTTAATATCGGTTAAGACGAAATTGGTTTTTTTCGCGACGATCTGAGATTTTCTAACTTTCATGGATTCGGTGACTTTTTTGAAGAGCCTGCGTTTGTCTTCCTCTTTACTGTCGATAGTTCTTGTTACTTTGGCCTGATTAGTGTCACTGATAAAAAATTTGGTTTTATGCTTATCGAGGCTCGAAACCTTTGTTCTGCCAAAAAGCATTCCAAGTCCGACATTATGAATATGCTGTACGAAAGCGTCTCTGGTGATATAAAACAGATCGGGATCCCGCACTTTCGACATACTCAGCAGCATAACGAAAAACGTCAGCAGCAGTGTAACCATATCTGAAAAAGTGACGATATAAGCCGGCACATTGGGCCCGCTATCGTCGGGTTGTTGACGCTTAGGCCTCAATTATAAATTCTCCGTTCCAATAAAACAACTTCCAGTGTTCGTTCGGCACCTTGTTCTCCATGCTGTCGGTCAGTCAAATTTGCCGCTGAGATGCTGAATCTTTTTTTGTCAAGCTTGTGTTCTGTCGTAAGATAATCGATTACCGCCCAGGCTCGATGCAGCCCTAAATCCTGGTCGCTTTGGTTTGAGTTTTCGCTTACAGCGATGCGATTCGGCATTTCCCGCAGTAATGCCGCCATATCAGACAAAACCTTTTCACCTTCAGTTGAAATAATTCTCCCATTTCCCCAAAAGATATCAGAAGATGATCTTAAGAACACCTTATATTCATGGTAGTTCAGGTTTTGTTCTTCTTTGAGATTGTTCTGCTTACCTTTTTCTAAAGTTGGTTTTTCACTGCCCTGGTCGTAGTCTTCGATCTCTAGAACCATATCCATTGAGACAACGGCATCTTTTCCGCCGGTGGTCTTTTCGATCGAAACAAGTCCCTCTGCGTAAATGACTTTGAAATTGCGATAGACAGTATCGTCAAATGTAGAAAAACTCAAAAGTAGGACAAAGAATGTCAGCAGCAGTGTCATACAGTCACTGAAAGTTACCATCCATTCAGGGGCACCTGCATCACCGGAAGGTTCGGGGGCTTTTTTTTTGGCTCGCATTATATCTTTGCCTTTATGTCTTCACGTCTTCCCTGTGAGACAAAAGTTTGCATCTTTTCCCTTACTGCGGTTGGGTTTTCTCCTTGCGCAATAGCGCAGATGCCTTCTGTGATCATTTCCTTAATGGTTATTTCAGCTTGTGAATAAATCCCCAATTTCCCCGCTAATGGAATGAAGATCAAATTAGCGGAAAAAGCCCCGTAGAAAGTGGTTACTAATGCGGTAGCCATACCCTCGCCGAGCCCGCTTGGATCATCTAAGTTTGAGAGCATCTGTATCAACCCGATAAGCGTCCCGATCATTCCAAAAGCCGGCGCTGCGGCTCCCATAAATTCGAGTATCTTTTTTCCAGACGAATGGCGCTCCTGAAGATATTGGATTTCCAGTGACATAAGGTCTCGGATATGTTCAGACTCCTGGCCGTCTACAAGCATCTGCACACCCTTGACGAGAAACAGATCGTTTACGTTTTTCATTTCCTGTTCAAGAGCCAATGCACCGTCTCTTCGGTTAATAGCGGCGTAATTGACAAGCTGTTGGATAAGTTCGGACTGTGTCGGCAGCTTGCTGACTATGGTCTTCTTGATTATGGCGAAAATACCTAAGAACTGTGGAAGTGAAAAATGTATAAGTGTAGCACATAACATACCACCCATAGTAATGGCAAGTGATGGTATATTAAAAAACATTGCGGCGCCTGCGCCAACGGCAATAGCGCCGATAATAACGATCAGCCCGAGCAGGACTCCAATAATTGTTGCGATATCCATAAAGTTAGTTTCTTTCTATAATGGTTTTTAGTTTCCGGCAAAAATATGCTGAGATCGCCGGTTCCTTTTCAGCTATAACAGACAAGACCTTAGCTTTTTTCTTCTCAGACATATAATAGAGAATTTTTATCGCGTCGTTGGCGCTTGAGTTGTCATCTTGAGCCTGAGTCATATTTGTTAAAATTTTACTGGCACTTTCCGGCGCCATTTTGTCATAAGCGGCGGCAATTGAAACGAGATTTTCTCTTTCAGCATTTTCGATCTCGACCATACTTTTGGCCAGTTTCCCCTGCTCTTCTTTGAGCTGCATAACAGTGGAAGTAAGCTCATCCCTGAGATTGTTGAGCTGTGCGATATCTTCTTTTAAAGTATTTTGAGTAGCTTGCAATCTCTGCTCACGAACTTGTAGTGACTTCAGCTTCTGGTCGTATTCTGTTATCTTTTCTCGAACATCGTAAACAAGTTCACGGAGCTGTTTTTCAGTTAAACCTTTTCTGTTTTTGCCGGCGGTAGCCTTAAGAACGCTTTCAGGTGATATTTCCGGATCCAATGGATCGAGCTGCTGGCTGTCAACTTGTGCGGTTTGTTCGGGTGATTGGCTTTCTAACTGAGGAGCTTCATGGGTTAAAAATGAAAAGGCAAAGAACCCGGCAAAACCAACTAATCCAGCCGCCACTGTTATAATTATTATTTTTTTATTCATCTATATATCTCCTAAACAAAACTTTATCCCGATGTACATCGGGATAAAAACAACCATAAAATCAGCCATCCGCCCGACAAAGGCGGATCCCGCAGTTTTGATTTTTAACTTTTTATTTTTAAATCCTCCAACTGGCCATCGGTCAGTTGGAGTTATTGATCTTTTCCTTTCGCAGTATTTTTCTGCTGAAACCAATTGCGGTCATCTCATCAGAACGTTTCTGTTCAAGCTTTTCCTGTTGTGTGATAAATTCCTGTTTCGCTTCGGCTCGCAACTTCTCCAGGCCTTCCTTAAATTGTTTCAGTTTTAAAACGTCTGCTATCTTTTCTTTCTGTTGTGTTTCAAGTTCAGTTACCGTATTTTTAAGTTTTTCAATTAACTGGTCATTTATTTTCGAGCATTTTAAAAAAAACTCCTGTTCAGCCAGTCGTTTTTTGGCGGGTAGCTTAGCTAAGTCCCTGATCATGTTTTTTAATATTCTTTTTTGCATTAGCAATTCGCCCCGTGTTTGCGCGAGTTTTTCGGTTATCGCGAACAATCGGGCTCTTTCTGTTTGTTCCTGCTTTGTTTTTATGTCAAGAACTCGCTGTAATCGCCATGCAAATCGTCTCATTTATCCAGTACAAATTATGGGCATCTAAATATTGTTAATATTCAATTAACTGCTGAGGTTTCCAGTATTAATGTTTAACATTTCATCCCAGGCGTTGGTGATTGCAATTAATTGAGCGACAGTTTCTTCAAAAACAGTTCTGTCTCTGACAGGCTGTATAAGAAAATTGGTTATTTTATCTATTAGTGCGATAGCACCATCGATACGTCGATTACTGCCCGGCGAAAATGCTCCGATGTTTATCAGGTCTTCGGCGTCGACATAAGTAGCGTATATTTCTTTAAGTTTCTGAGCTGACAATTTGTGTTCTGTGTTTACGACGGCAGGCATCAATCGGCTAATACTTCCCAGAATATCGACCGCTGGAAAATGTCCCCGTTCGGCTAATTTTCTCGATAAAACAATATGCCCGTCCAAAAGGCTCCTTGCGCTGTCGGCTACGGGGTCGGTCAGATCATCGTTCTCTACAAGAACGGTCACGATACCGGTAATACTGCCATTGTCGATGCACCCTAATCTTTCGATAAGCCTGGGCATCAACGCGAAAACGCTTGGGCAGTATCCTTTTGACGCGGGCGGTTCTCCTGCGGCTAATCCTATTTCTCGCTGAGCCTGAGCGAACCTGGTCAATGAGTCCATCATGAATAAGACGTCATTGCCCTTGTCCCTGAAATACTCAGCAATGGCAACTGCCATAAACGATGCTTTTACACGCTGAATAGGCGGAGAATCCGAAGACGCGACGATCACTACGCTTTTAGCCAGTCCTTCAGGCCCGAGGTCATTTTCCAAAAATTCACGCACTTCCCTGCCGCGTTCACCTACCAAGGCCACAACATTTACATCGGCGTCACTGGAATTGGCAATGTCGCCAAGCAGAACACTTTTTCCTACTCCGCTGCCGGCAAAAATACCCACGCGCTGGCCTCTTCCCAGAGTCAGCATACCGTCTATCGACCGGATGCCTAAAGCAAGCGGCCTGGTAATTCTTTTCCTTGTTAACGGTGACGGACTTTTTGCGTCAAGCGCTTTTTTATCCTCTCCGATCAATGGCCCTTTGCCATCGATAGGCTCACCCATACCGTTCAACACTCTGCCCAGAACTTTCTCACTCAAAGTAATAAATCGAGGTGTACTGTGAGCTGTCACCGCATCTCCGGGAGATATACCTTCTATGTGTTCTAATGGCAGGAGAACAAGATGGTCGTTGGCAAATCCGACGACTTCTGCCATAATATCGTAACCGTCGCGAATTTTAATAGTGCAGAGCTCGCCAAGTCCAAGTTTTGGTCCGTTGGATTCGACGGTAAGACCTGAAACTTTTACTATAGAGCCTTGACAGCGTATTAATTTCAGCGACCCAAGGGCAGATCGAAACTTATCGAAATCAACCGGATAGTCCTGATCAGGATTTTGTGTTTGCTCTGGTTGCGTCTGTATCTTATTGGAGGTCATAATTTATTCGGCCTTTCCCAGTGCTTTACCAATTTGTTCGAGCTGTTCATCTATAAAAGATTGGATGACCCCTTTGGGGGTATCGAGCATACATTGTGCAGGGGCGATATTGGGGTCGGCTACAAGGTTGATTCCTTTTAAAGCCTCACTGCCCACGTCCTGCTGGAGCTTATTGTATTGAGCAAGGTCTTCGGGGTTCAAATGGACGACCACATCCTGCTGAAAAGGTGCATGGGTCAGCGTCTCCTTGATTATCGATTCTATTTCATAGTCACCATCTTTAACTTTTTGTACGAGTATCTTCCTGGCGATCTCAACAGAAAGTTTCGCTATTTCTTCTTTGTGTTCGTTGATAGCCTGTTCGTTGATATGATTCAATTTGTCAATTACGCTCTGAAGCATCTGGACTGTTTGAGAAAAAATGGTTTTATGTTCTTCCAAAACTTGACCCCCAGCAACCTGACCGTTTTGCTGCGTCAATTCTGCGACAGAACTGTCGGCATCGAATATCGTTGCCGAAGTTATAGGCCTGACCATATCTATTGTAACTGACTTAACCATATTATTTGTCTTATGCAAAAATTAAATCGCCTTTTCCATTCATTTTACGCAAAGCTCGAACGAGTTCTTCTCTTGCAGCATAAACATCAGTTTTGTTCGCAGCCGATATCAGTGACGCTTGCTCGGCCAGCAAGGCTGAGACTCTTTCGGAAATATTGGACTTTATCTTATTTGTTGTCGCCGCATCAGCACCAACTAACGCCAACGCCAATTTCTGCGGGCTAATTATTCTAATAGCTTGCTGTAATGAGCTGTTAGCTACTTGCGGAATGTCCTCCCAGATAATCATCAGCTTGAGGACCGTCTTTGCTACTTCAAGGTCTTTTTGAGCCATATTTTTCAGCAGTCCGTCTCGAATTTCTTTGCCCAGATTTCTTAACATCACCGCGACTTTTCTCAAAGGTTGATTAGTTCTGCCTGCTGAGTTCTGGGTATTATCAGTAACGCTCTTCAACTGGTTTTCCACCATTTCAGCTATTCTGCTTTTGGCTTCAGCGGTAACTGTTTCGGCATTAGTCAATCTGCTGATAACGCTTACCTGTACCGCTTCGTTGAACATCGCAAGGATATCGGCACTTTTCTTACTGTCTAATTCTGACAAAACAACCGCGATCGCCTGTGGATGCTCCTTTCTCAGGATCAGTGCTAAAGTTTCAGCATCTGCCGAACGAATAGCAAGGAAAGGATCACGTTTGACAAGTAGATTCTGTATTTTATTTTGTAGCTGTTCGGCATTTTCCTGGCCCATGGTGCTTTTCAGCATCTCGTTTAGAAAGCTTTTTACATTGAGCCCATGGCCCTTACGAAGCGACCCGCAAAATTCACGAGCAAGACTAAGACTCTGCTCTTTGCTCTGCAAACCACTCGCATCGAGATAAGCGTATTCTACAGCCAGATCCTGAACCTGTTTTGGTTCGACATCTCTGAGAAGCTCAGTTGCGGTCGATGAGTCCAGACTCATCAACAGCATCGCGGCCTTTTGTTTGCCTGTCAATTCCATTTAGTCACTACCTCTATTCTTTCATCCAACTGCCAAATAACTGTCTGACTTTGTCAGGGTCAGCTTTTAAGGCATCGGCAATTTGATTTCTAAGCACTAATGATTCGGAAGGTTTGCCTTCATCAGCAAGCCCAGCTGTTCCTGCCCCAGCGGCTAATTGTCCTGCTGACTTTTTCTTAGCTCCGCTGAACATCTTAAAGATAAGCAACATACAGACCGCCGCGACACCTAAAGATGCCTGGCCTGCGAGGGCAACAAAGTCCAGTCCACCTGCCAGCTCCTCTTCGCTGACCACTCCGGCAGGTCTATTAAAGGAAGCCTGGACCACTTCTATCGAATCGATTTCCTTAAGTCCCAGTGCGTTTTTAATGATCGCCTCAACTTGTGCTTCATCCATTACCGGTTTAGCCGCTTTTGCCGCTGCGATTACTGCTTCGTTGGCATCAGCGGGAATGGCCGGTGACAGATCTACAAAAACTGCTACCGATAACGATATTATTTCGCCTGGCAGCACTACTTTTGTTTCAATGGTTTTTCCGAGCTGATACTCGACTTTTTCGGTTGCATTATCTTCGCCAGGACCCGGCCCGGCATCGCCCTCAGTATAGGCAGGTGCTGTGGTTTTTTTGCTTGTTGTCGATTCTTCTTTTTTCGCCATACCTTTTAAAGGTGTCTCAGTAATGGTATTGATACTTGTCATGTCGATCTCTGCGCTGACTTTTACTATAGCTCTTCCAGGCCCTAAAGCCATAGTAAGCATGTCTTCTGCCTTCCTCGCCAGGTTGAACTCGATCCTTTCCCTATAATCCGCAACGGTGCCGGCTCCTCCTCCTGCCTGGTCAGATTTGCTGGTAAGCAGAGTTCCCTTGCTGTCGGTGACAGTTACGTTTTCTGATTTTAACCCTTCTACAGAACTTGCAACAAGATGTGTTATTGCCGCAATATTCAAAGAGCTTAACCGGTACCCGGGATTGAGACGCAACATTACAGAAGCGCTTGTTTTGCTGTTCTGTGATCTAAACAGTGTCTGCTCAGGGCTTACGATAAGAATTCGGGCATGCCTGACTCCGTCTATCATTTGTATACTCTTTGCCAGCTCGTCCTGGAGGGCACGTTTAAAATTAACGTTTTGCACAAAGGGGCTTATTCCAATGCTCTGGTCATCGAACAGCTTAAAACCTTTCTGGCCTCCTTCCGGCAACCCCTCTTTTGCCAGGTCTATGTGAAGTTGTGAGATATGCTCTTTCGGCGCCCACACAGTAGTTCCGCCAGCAGTTAATTTGTATGCGATGCCCTTGTCACTGATCTTTTCTGTGATCTTTGAAGCTTCTCCAGGATCCAGTTCCGAATAAAGCACACTAAAATCAGGCCTGCCTGCCCATTGGACAAGCAAAAACCCGACAATGATTACCGTGGCAAAAATAGAGACCAGTACAAATCGCTGAATAAAACTTACATTTTGCCAGATTACCTGTAACTTCTGAAAAAAATTCATTAAACTGTTTCCTTGCCTGATTATTGATCACATAAAAAAGCGTTAAAAACTTCTTATATCTGCATATTCATCGTTTGCTTGTACGCCTCGATCAGTTTGTTCCTGACGCCGACGAGCAGCTTAAAGCTCATATCAGCCTTAGCCACTGCCGAGACCATCGAAGTAATGTCCTCGTTTTTGCCCGACAGCATATCCTTAACAGATAGATCCGACGCCTGCTGCTGGTCATCAACTTTTGAAATATATTTGCCCGCGGCCTTGACGGTATCAGCAAAAGCCGTTTTCGAGTCAGCTGACCCGGCGGCACCGGCCCCTGCCCCTGTCTTGGGCATTATTGAATTGAGATTCGTATTTATATTATTTATCATTTTCTTTTACCTCACCTAAGTAATTCAAGCGTCGTTTCCACCATTGCCTGGTATCGTTTTAAGATCGCAGCGTTGGCCTGATATGTTCTCGTGGCGATACTGAGATTCATCATTTCAATTGGTAAGCTGACGTTTGGCATTGAGATATACCCCTGATCGTCAGCGTTGGGATCACCTGGCTTTAAGATCATTTCAAAATCGCTCATATCCTCCGTTATATCCTGCACCTTAACCCCGCCGATCCCGTCGGAGCCGTCAGTTTCAAATACTGCCTCTAATCTGCGATATGGCTGACCGTTACCGCTATCGGTAGTCCGGGCATTTGCGACATTGGAGGAGATCAGATTTATGTTCTGTCTCTGCGCACGTAAGCCAGACATCGCTATATCGATCGGGCCAAAAGTCGAATTAACATCCATATTCCTTCACCTCGTTAAAAATTTCACTTATTTAACGGCTATCGCCAATTCCATTTGCTTATACTTTTTCTGCAATATTCGCACATAGGTCTTATGCCGCAGAGAGTTCTTGACCATCGCGCCAACTTCGGCTTCCAGGCTCACATCGTTGCCGTTCGACTTGACGTGACTGTCTTTGGGCTGATACAGAAGGGCCTCGATTTCCTTTGGATTCACATTTCCGGATGAATCCATAGCCTGGGCGAGCAATTCCTGGAATTTGACGTCTAATCTGCGATAGCCGGGCGTTTCGAGATTGGCTACATTGTTAGCTATCGCCTTTTGACGAGGTGAAGG
>JBHPGW010000077.1:0-10747 GCA_042569785.1 Planctomycetota bacterium
GAAATCATATTTTTATAACATTTTTTGAAAGGGTAAAAGGATGGAGAAGAACTCAGAATATCGAATGTCGAATTTAGAATTTAGAAGTGGCAAGATAGGGATGGGGGCTTTGTTGTTTATGTTTGTTTGTTTGGGGGTTGTTAGTTCTGTTAGTGGTGAAATAGTTACACTTGAAGGAAGGGGGGTTGTTAATAACATAGCTGAAAACAACATAAATCTCGATGACTCGGTCAATATTGGCACGGAAATAGTTAGCAGATGTACTTATGATACAAATACCCCTGACCTGGATCCAAGCGAATGGCGAGGGGAGTATTCGCTGATTTCACTCTCGATAACAATAGGCAATTATACTTTCAGCCATATCCCGACATCACCCGAACCAGCTATGTTCGTCATCTACGCTTGGGATTATTGTTATTACATTGGCAGTGACGCCTCGCAGTTCGATGGAATAGTTGTTGCAGATGGTATAACACCTTTAAACAGTGAAGCTAATTGGAGTAGAAGATATATAAGGCCATTCGATATGCGCAGCGGTTGGAATAAATACGATCTACCTGATGATTTACCGACATCTGCACCGCCTTTAGACGCATTTGGTTGGACAGAGTTCGAAGTCTCTTACAAACATGGTGATATGGTGGGAAACTTCGGCATATCCGGAGAAATAACCTCTCTGGAAGTAGTTGATTTCGGGCCAGGCTTGCATCACATTGATGCGGTTGATGGCAATGACAACAATGATGGTTCCAGCAGGGAGACAGCTTTTGCTACGATCGGGCGGGGTATCGATGCGGCTGAAAATGGCGATACCGTACTGGTTTGGCCTGGGGTTTATGGTGAGGAGATTGATTTTCTGGGCAAGGCGATAACGGTAACAAGTGCGGCTGATGCCGCAGTTATCGCAGGGGTCGATCAGTGGAGTGACGCAGTCTCATTTTACCAGGATGAAGAAGCTAACAGTGTGTTAAAGAATTTTGTGATTCGCGATTGTTACGCGGGTGTTTTTGTCAGACATGGCTCGCCTACTATCAGTAATATTACGTTTGTGAATAATCTTTATGGCGTCGAAGCATCGGGGGGTTGTGAACCTAATATCAGTAATTGCATATTCTGGGACAACCTCGAAGATGATCTGCTTGGCTGCACAGCGAGCTTTAGCTGTATCGAAACTGGCGGTAATAAAATATTAGGTAATATCGATAGTGATCCTTTGTTTGTCGATGCCAATGCTGGCGACTATCATCTACTTTCTGAGAGAGGCAGATATCTACCAGCAATAGATATGTTTGTACTCGATGATGTGACGAGCAGATGTATTGATGCCGGTGATCCAAATGCGGGTTATGAAGATGAGCGCACCCCAAACGGCGGACGAATTAATATGGGTGCGTACGGCGGGACAGCTCATGCGAGTATGAACGAAGGTAAATATCTCGATGGCGACATTAACAAAGACGGCATTGTGAATATGCTGGATTTCGCGATGTTCGCGGAGAACTGGCTGAGGATATATACAATATATCCTGAAGTTACAATTACAAGCCCGAAGAATGGGGACGAGCTGGTTATCATAAATGATCAGACAACCTTCTTGGTTGAAGCCGATGCCGCAGACGCAGACGGTGAGGTTGTCAAAGTTCAGTTTTTTATGGATGATATTCTTATCGGAGTCGATGAGGATGGTAGTGATGGCTGGACAATTAGTTGGGTGCCGAATTCTTCCGGCGAACATAGTCTTACCGCAGCAGCAATAGACAATGACGGAGCGGAGACGGTTTCGGAGCCGGTGGTAATCAGCATAGACCCGGGCCCCGGTGATCCTCCTGTGTTATAGAGAAGAACAATGCTAAATGTTGGGTTTTATTTTCCAACGAGGTAGATACGGTTTTTGCCGGAGCGTTTTGCTTCGAACAGGGCCTTGTCTGCCTGCTCGAACAGCTGCTGAACATTTGCGCCGTCCCGCGGGAAGCTCGCCAGGCCGCCGCTTATCGTTAAGACGCCCCTGCCCTCTTCGCCGAGCAAATGCAGCTTAGCGTTTTTCAATTCAGTTCTGAAACGGTTCGCGATAAAAATAGCCTCTTTAGGATGGTCGACCAAAGCCGAACGTCTTTCAGTATGCTCGGCGTCTCGTTTTTTCGGGTCGTCCCAGAAGATAACCGCAAACTCGTCACCGCCGATCCTGCCGACAATATCGTGGTTCCTGCATGTTCGGCCCATCAGTACCGCAGCCTGTTTGAGAATATCGTCCCCTGCCGAATGCCCGTAGACATCGTTGTAATGCTTAAAGTCGTCGATATCAAAGACCAGCAGTGTCACCCGCGTATTGTCTTTTTTCGCAAGCTCGATAACCTGCCTGGCAAATTCCCAGATGTATCTTCGATTTTTCAGCCCGGTCAGTTCATCGGTAGTAGCAAGCTCTTCGAGGTGCTGTATCTTGCCGGGTGTATAACGTGTTCGCGATTTTTTCCACGGCGTAGTATCAACGGGCGCCCCAACAGCTAAAGCCGAGTCAAAGAAACTCTCGATATCAAGCGGACAGATAAGGTAGTCGTCAGCTATTCGTTGCCCGTTATATCCCGCCAGCAGATTCATCGCGGCTGGCTCCTCGAACATCTGTGCCAGAAGAATTATCCTGGCATGTGGATTTGCCTGACGCAGAGCTTTTAAAGCTGATGCGATCTTACCCGATGTCCCTAATAGTACAACGCCGATAGCTTTGTAACTGCCCGTAGCGGCCGCATCGATCGCATCGACCATATTGCCGCAAAGACGACAGCCCATAGCTGAAACGCTGTCGGCATCGCTAAAGGCCTTGGCGATATCGCCTACAAGCATTATTTTTTCGGTATCGGATGCTTCGTAAGCTCTCATTTCTCCACGCCTCCAAGGACATCTAATATGCCAAGTGTAAGCCTATCGGCACTGTCACCGATCACTATCACCTGCGAAACCGTATTGACCCCGGAAATCCTCACCTATCCAACCTCATCTGAAACCTCGACCGAAAACCGTATTCTACCATATTATGTTAAAATAGTCAACTTGAAATTGCCCACCACCACCTCGGACAGCAACTCAGGACATACGGCATACCCCCCATATCAAAATCAGCATTTCTCTGACGGCAAAAACAGTGATTTCCCCAATTAACAAACATCGTTCCATCCGCGTATAATTACCAGCAGCCGGTAGGGATATAGTAGCTGCAAAATGAGGTATGTACAAAGAACGTTAAGGGGACATGAACCATGAAAAAGTTAGATATTCTTATTGGTGCTCTGCTGGTAATTGGCGGGCTGAATTGGGGCATGGTAGGCCTGTTTAATTTCGATTTGGTAGCGGCAATTTTCGGGCAGATGACTTTTCTCAGCAGAATTATTTATATTCTCGTCGGCTTTGCGGCGGTCTATGACATTGTAACGATAAAGGCAATTTGGAAGAGGTGGAATATACACCTTGGAACTCCATCACATGCCTAACGCAATTGAACCGAGAAGCTGTGTATAAACTGATTTTGCGTTTGAAAATGAGAAAATATATGAGGTGAGATTATGTGCCAGAGTTGCGGGTGTAGTCTATGCAAAAAATGCGGCCGACCAATTACAAACAAAGTTTGTTCCGGATGCGATAAGCCGGCCAAAGAATGCACATGTAAACCGAAAAAATAAAACCGGCCGGACTGAGTAGCTCGGTGTTATTTTGTACGCCTGAGGGTTCCCTCTTCGTTGGCATCGCGTAAAGGCTTGACGACCTCTTCTCTGGCCTCAAGAACCTCTTCGTCAAGAGGCTCCTGCATCAGCGACATTTCTTCCTCTAACGTCTCGCGAGCACGCTCGGATATGTTGGCGCGTATTTTCTCGGCGATCTCTTCGTCAGCCTGATACAACGCTAACGCCAATTTATTGCTGTCGATAGCTCGTAAAGCTTCCTGCAGCGACCTGTCGGCAATAGTGGGGATATCCTGCCAGGTTACCATAAGTTTCTTTATCGTCGCCGCGGTTTCTTCATCGTGACCACCGAGTTGACCGAGAGTTTCGTCCCGCAAGTCTCTTTCGACGTCACTGAGCATAATAGCTATATCCCGCAAAATACCATCGTCATTTTGAACAATAACCTCACCTTTAAGACCTTTGAGGCGTTTACAGATAACACCAGCTATTCGCTCTCTTATCTCTTTGTTGAGCTTTGGTGGATTCGTCATTCCCCAGACGGCATCAAAGCAACGATCCTTGTCAAACAGAGAGAGTAGCTCGGCTGCCTTTCTTGGATTCAATTCGGACAATATAATAGCGATAGTTTGTGGCGATTCCTTCTCTAACGCAAGAGCCAATTCGTCGTTTGTCGCCGCGTTGATCGGATCGAAAGGATTGCGGTTTTCCATTATATCCCGAACCTGAGACTGAACCTTTTTTGCTTTTTCGGCTCCCAGAACATTGCCGAGAGTCTCATTGAAAAAACTGTTCAGGTTAAGCCCTTCATTTTTATTACCCACGAGTGACCTACAGAACTCTGTCGTAACTTTGCTTTTATTTTTAGCGGTCATGTGGCCTTGAGCCTTGATATGTGCCATTTCAAGTGACAACTCCTCCACTTCAGAAGGGCTGAGTCCCTTTATCAATTTTGTAGCTATCTGTGAATCAAGGCTCATTAAAAGTAACGCTGCCTTGTGTTTGTTCGATTCTAATGACTCCATTTTACCTGCTCCATACTTCGTTAAGCAATGTTGGAAAACAATCGTGGCAAATTTTTTTCCAAAATTAGTCTCCGCCGCAGGCGGGTTCCACAATTTTAATTTTTACATCTTACATCTTGATTTTCTCAAAACCATCCTACATGACGAATATCGGTTGAATACATAGCCCGCTTAATCGAAATTTCCTCTCAAAAAAACAAAAAAAGACAAAAGCCGACCCTTGAACAATCCGAAATTAGCAATAGATATGAATAAAGCTTTAACTGTTATTGCGTAGTCCCATAACAAAGGCGAAAGGTAAAGAAAATGTCGAAAGCTGACTTAAAGACCAATACACAACTGCCTAACAATTTCACAGACACCCAGAGTTTTAATGACAACTTAGCCGAAGGCCTTCGAATGGCAGAACTACTGCAGCGAGATTTTCTTCCTTCGCAACTGCCTGATTCCGACAAACTGCAATGGTCCACAGTCTTCATGCCCGCAGAATGCGTCTCCGGCGATATCTACGACGTCGCAAGGCTCGACGAGAATCACATAGGCTTTTACATAGCTGACGTCGTCGGCCACGGAATGCCCGCCGCACTGCTGACTATGTTCCTAAAGCAGGCTCTGGTTATGCGTCAGACGGTCGCGAATACATATCATATCTTTTCCCCAAGTGAAGTGCTAACTGCCCTTAACCTGCGACTTGCAGAGCAAAAGCTTTCCGGCAGCCAGTTCATTACCTGCTGCTATTGCCTGCTAAACACCGACACATTACAACTGACTTACGCCCGCGCAGGCCATCCATATCCGATCCTAATAAGACCCGACCAGGACCCTCAGCAACTGGAAATTAAAGGCTCGCTTCTCGGCATCTTCGAGACTGCCGAGTTCGGCCAGCACACGATCCAGCTTCAGCCGGGCGATAAACTAATGTTATATTCTGACGGCTCTGAAAATATCATAGGCCATTTTGACGACCTCGCAGGCTTTAACTTCAACAAAAAATTCGCAAAGATAACTGAGCTGCCCGTCCAGAAAATGATGGACAGATTCACAACCCTGATCCAGCACCAAAAGCTCCCCCCAGCAGAAATAGACGACGTAACAGCAGTAGCCGTAGAAATCCTAAACTAACCATACACCTGCTCCCTTGTCATTCCTGCGAAGGCAGGAATCTATAAAAAAAAGCCGAGCGTTTAATAACCGCCCGGCCTGAGATTAACAAACAACTTTCCTGTCACTTCTTCACTTTAAACTCATACTCATAAGGCTCATCTTTTTTATCTGACAAATTCTTCTGCCTACACCGAAGCATGAAACCATCATCAGTCTTCAGATAATCAAAGCTCTCACCACTAAACATCCCCATCGGCAAACCAACTGGAAGCTCTTCCGGCAACTTACCCGTCCTGGCCTTTACCATATATATCTCAACCGCAGCCTTGACCGCGTTGTTGTGTGTCTCAAAACGCTTTGTATGTGAAAACATCTTCCTCATTGCAGGAGCAAGGACGTTGGTCAAGATCGCGTCAGGATTGTCTTTAGCTACTTTTGCTGTCTTTTCATCTAAATCCCTAAGCACTGTAAACCCTTCTACATAAGGCATCTCAAAAGCAGCAACAACCTTGTCAAAATAGCCCTCGAAATATTTCTTGCTGCGTTCTAAAAATGCATCATCAGCGGTAAGCAACTTCTCTTTTACGGTCACATCTTCCACAAAACCAACTACATCTGCCATTTGCTCTGATGTCATGAAAAACAGTACCGCTTCTCGTTCCGCTATAATAGCCGGCTTGATAGACAAAGGTATACTCTCAATCTCGATCAGTTGATTTTTCAGCCGGGCTATAGTTTCTGCATCCTGCGGCATTGCCGACATTATTTCCATAACACAGTTATTGACTGCATCATTGATCGCAATAGCAACCAGGTTGCAAATAAAGATACGATCGTTTATATGCCGTGCCATCCTATAAAGCCCCATACATCGACTCAACGCCTCTTCATAATCACCATCGGCTGTAAGGATCTTAGCCTCTGCTATTACCAGGCGAAATATTTCTCTAAGACTGCTAAGCGAGGGAATATCCATATCCATACCCTGGGAAAAATCCATCCCCCACTCACAGTTCTTCACTTCAGAAGCATCGAGCACCGTATCAATTATTCGCTGGTTCTGTTTCTTATTTACGAATTCTCGTATTTCATCGTTCAGCTCAATCCTGCCTTTCTGCAGGTCACCTAACATATCCGCCATTCCATCATCCACTCGATAAATAAGACAAGCTTTATAATACAACACCGCTGCGTTATCGGGCGGATACGCAAAAGCAATCGAACTCGACATTGCAACAAGCAGACCGACTAAAACAATTCTTTTAAATTTATAAGCATTCATATTCTTGTCCTTTCTATATCATCTTCTTCATTTTCAAATTCTTCGAGCAATTCATCAATCGTCAAGTTCGCAGGCCGCGGACCAAGCTGCTTAAAGGCCCTGTCAAATTGCTCCTCAACCGCTTCGATTCCCCCATCACGATAGGCCCTGTTAAGTGATATCAATCGCATCATATCTATAGGCGACATCACAATTTCTATTTTCGGCTGCTGTTTTAGTTCATCGATCTGACGCTGCTGAATGACAAGAACCCCCGCCATAACAAGCACCAAAACCACCGCTGCCGCCGCTGCGATCATCTTATAAGACCCCCTTTTAACTTGCGCCCGATCAAAAGCTGTCATGGCATCTTCGATATTGCGCTCGTCAGCCGTTTTGCTTGCCGGCATGGACATCTCTTTGATCAATTTTTCCAAATTATCTTTGGGTTTCATTTTTCAAGTTCCCCATCCAAAATTGTCTTCAGTTTTTCCAAACCATATTTATATCTGCCAAAAACCGTACTAACAGAAACGCCCTGCACTTTAGCGACATCTTTAAACTTCATACCGCCATTAAGATGCAATACTATAACTTCCCGCTGCTCCAACGGCAGCTGCCCCATCGCCGCAGCCAAAACTCCCGACCGCTCATCCGCCATCACCAAACTATCAGGCCGCCCCGCTGCACTGCTAACCATTTCAGAACTATCCGCCTCGATCGATTCAACTTGCCTGCGACGATACTGATCGCGTACTTTGTTAACAACACAACCGATCAAATAATTTTTAACGCCCTTTCGGATCTGAACATGCTTAACAGATTCAGCAAAAGATACAAATACATCATGCAGCACATCTTCAGCGGCCCCGCTATCGCTAAGCATCGCCGCCGCTATCGTTCGCAACTGACCGCTATACTTTTCATAAACCGCGCGCAGAGCATCCCTATCACCATTCTTGAGTTTCCAAAGAACCAATTTATCTTCCAGCATGCCAAACCACCGAATTCGATAAAAAAAACACGCGTCCACTACCATTATGACGCATAACCCCCCATTTTTTCTATACGAAAAATAAATATTTCAAAAAAAACACCCCCTTGTCATTCCTGCGAAGGCAGGAATCTATAAAAAAAAGCCGGACGATTTATAACCGCCCGGCTTTTGATCACACACAAAACCTACCACACTCAAATCATTCCCCGACCGCCTCAGCTACCGCCGTTTCAAGCTCATCCCCTTTTAGCCCGGTAGCGATAATTTTCCCGTCACGGCCAACGAGAACATTAAAAGGCCATTGCCTTATACTGTAAATTTGCACAAGATTATTATCGCTCATATCGATAATCCCCTGTTTCCACTCAAGGCCCTTTTCCTTAATATACTTTTCTATCAGCTCGGTATAATATTTAATGCGCTTACTGCCGATTGTAAGTCCTAACACCTCAAACTGTTCATTGCCGGCAAACTGTTCATAAACATTCCTAACATCTGCAACCCCATCATCGCCGCCGGGCGACATCTGAAAATTCCAGAAATTGATCAGCAAAACCTTACCGGCATAATCACTCAACTTGATCGTACCGCCATCCAGTGCATCAGCCTCAAAAGCCGGTGCCGCCTGATCAACCTCGATCTTTGGCTGCACCCCAACATCTATCAAACCAAGTTCCAACGGCTCATCGACATCCTCATCTTCAGGTACCGTAAATTTATGCCTTGTCATCCCCAAAGGCTTACTGTAATCGGGCTGATCGTGCGTGCCTTTCTCATAAAGACGAACATTAAGAACATAATCACCCGGCTCGACGTCATCAATGCTGAAACTACCATCAGCCTGCACCAGAACGCCATAATGCTTATTCATAACATAGCCGTACTTCTCTTTCATAGTCTGCTCTATCTCTTTCTGCCACGCACGGCCTTCTTCACTCGTACTCCACGTCTGATACCACTGCATTACCTCCGCGACCGTCATCTCATCGAAGCTCTCAGGCCTTGGAAATTCCATCTGGCTGTAAATTTCCTCTAACATCTTATCTTGTGGAATATCAGGAGTAACAAATGCCTGGGAATATTTCCAGTCCGCGGATTGCCCCGAAGCTGCCAATTGCCCAACAACTTTTCTGCCGCCGCCACCAAGAGTAACATTAATTGTCTGCCCCGCTAAAACTTCAACTGTTTGCCGATGCGTACTCGTTGTACGGTTACTGGTTTCAGCACTTATCCTGCGAGATAAACCCACCTCTCCAGGCATAACCCGTTCCATTACAAATTTACCCTGCTCATCCGTAATAACGCGCAACCCGAAAGAATAGCGTATCTGGTCAGGGTCTCGTTGTGTCCCTACACTATGAAGCTGAATATTCTCATTCACACCAGGCTGCGATCCGATATAAAGTGTCCCTTCAATTCGCCCCCACTTTTCAAGATATATATCCGATGATTCTTCGAACTGCTCCTGCGTCATTTCAGCAATACCTAAGTCGTGCACAGCCACAAATTTATACTTTTCTGTTTGAGCCCTGAACGAAAACCGCCCATTCGGATCGGTCACTGCCGATTCGACCTGCCGCCCGCTCGGCTTTCTACCGTCCTGCAAATGCAGAAATTTTCCTTTAACCACCAGATAGACATCCGCGCCAGCCGCTGCCTTACCGTTGGGATCATAGACAACCCCATTTAGCCCTTCACCTTTTTCAAGCTCGAAGTCATACACAACCACCCCTTCATTACTGTCAAAAACCCTCGAAACACCCGGCAGATAACCCTCGGCATCAACCCTTAGATAATGCCCATCACGAGGATTCGTAAAGCTCATCTCATATTCGCCGTCAGTAAAATTCTTGACATTGCCGCCGTAATTATTCCAGCCTACCCCCCTGTTATTGCCCCGCTCATAACCTCTTGTCACCTTAAATTCTTTGACCAGTTCAGAAGTCTCGGCATCGAACACACTGCCCTTAACCTTAAGAGCATCGACCATCACTATTTCATATTCGGTTCCATCTGCTGTCACCGCCGTATTCCCCGTGCTCATGTACCCCCCTTTATTTCCCTGGATTTTCACTTCATCAGCCGGTGCACTGTCCCAGGCAAAAAGGCCCTGTTCATCTGTCTTTGACCGCCAGCTAAGGCTATAATATTCACGCCATACGGCTATACTAATATTGACCCCTTCCAATGCGTTACCCTCAATATCAACAACACGCCCATATAAATTATTGCCGGCGGCCAGAACAAACTCTATCGGCTCGACACCTTCAGCGACATTTATTATCTTAAGTTCGGGAGCATAACCATCTGCGGTTACTGTAACGACAGTATCACCTTCCTGGCAATGATCAAACTCAAATCTGCCGTCCTCATCGGTATTACTGCGAGGTAAACGTTCATCCCAATGATTTTCACCAAGCAAGATAGAAGCGTCTTTTATTGGATTGCCAGCTTCATCGACGACATAGCCCGATAGCATGGCACCGGCCTTTAGAACCATTACGCAGGTCTCCACTCGCAGGTCTTCGGCTCGGTAATTAGTGTTTCTAAACCAGATTCTTTCCTTGGCGTAATCGGGATGGCTCAACTCGATAGACAGGTTATCTAATCGATCCGGCAAAATATCAAGACGCCATTTACCGTCCTTATCTGTTGTAACAGTATCTTCAACACGAATCCAGGGCAT
>JBHPGW010000078.1:0-10680 GCA_042569785.1 Planctomycetota bacterium
GATGCCGACAGCCGAAGCCGCAACAGGCATAAAGCGAACACGAAAAATTAAATTGTTTTAATACCTTCCTGAGCGAAGCTTTATTGTTTCTTCGAAATTCGGCAATCGTTTTATGGTCAGGCTTTAATCCGCCTGTAAGCCAGATAAATGAAAGATTGTAATGGGCCTCTCTTTCCAGCTTGCGAGAACTACGAACACCGTAGGAATATCCATAGAGCAGCAACTTAAGCATGATTTTGGGGTCATACTGTGGACAACCAACCTTGTAAGGCTCTAACTGGATACCAAGTTCGGCAAAGTTGAGCGAATCGACAAATACATCATAAGCTCTGACAGGTGCGTCTTGTGGTATGTATTCATCGATGCTTTGCGGAAAAAGTGTTCTTTCGTTTACGATCTCCATATCGATATGCCATAAGAAATCCTTTCTTTAAGACAGGCACATTATAACATATTAGCGAAAAAATAGAATCATCTTCGAATTATAATTGTGACACAGCCTGAAAGCTGTGGGCTAATTATTTTAAACCCCGGCAAGGTGTTTTCGGGGCTAACAATATCGTGAAGTCAAGGTGGGATTATGATAGATAAATCCTTCGGACCCGATAAATAACATCGGGACTCAGGACAAGCATTGACGAATCAACGGGAAGTTGTTATAAAGATAGTGTAATCATTTTTAGAAGCAGAAAGAAAAAGGAGAAACAGATATGGGCGACGGTGGAAAAAAGAATAAAGGCAAAAGAGAACAACAGAAAAAGTCCCAGCTTAATCCAAAGGAAAAACGAAGATTGAAAAAAGAAAAGAAGAATACATAATTGCAAAGCAAGAGCTTGGACCCATTCGACTGCGATCAGGGCAGGCGAGTCCGCCATAGGCGGATAAATATAAAAGACGTTCGGCGCAGGATACTGCGTGAAAAATATCCCCACAACGTAAAGCTGTGGGCTAATTATTTTAAACCCCGGCAAGGTGTTTTCGGGGCTAAACGCAAAGACCCCCCCCTGTGATGCAGGGGGTTAACAAATAAAAACGGTGTTAATCTGTGGTTAAATTTTTTGTCCCGGCGCTTGCGCTTAGGGCTTTTTTTGGGTGGTTGGGGTTTGTGGTTTTGGGGAAATCCGTGTTTAATCTGTGTTGATCTGTGGTTAAAAAAATAGATTCCTCGACAGGCTCGGAATGACAGGAGGGTGTTTTTTTGCGCGCATAAAAAGGCCGTAGAAATGCCCGTTTCTACGGCCAGCGAGGAGTATGTGTGTCGTCAAAGAAGAAGAAGGAGTCAAAATTATGGCTTCTTATTTATTTTCCCGTTTCTCTGCTCTCCTCGATCTTTTGTTTTATATAGTTAGTAGCTTTTATAGATACGTCTTTTGTTAAGTGAGCCAATTTGTGCATTGAAGTATTGAGGGTCTTCAAGAGCCTGTCCGAATCTACAGCTGAGGCTGAAAAGTCAGTGAAACTTTTAGATTCATACTGTTGGTCAACCTGCTCTGTAGCTTGCGTCGGCTGCGATCCCAGATGGTAGACGGCTGTCGCGAAGCCAGCGAAGTAAACCAGCAGTAAGAATATAAATTTACCTCTCCAACCCATTCAGTAATCCCCCGTTTAGTAGATGTTTTTCAACCCTTGACCACTGCCCCCATGCAGTAATTTCCATCACTAAACTAAGTATAAGAAAGAAAAACGCCAGCGACAAATGCGATGCTAATTTTTATCTAAAATTTCTTTCAACTCAGTGCAAACGATGCTTATAGCGTCTTTAGTGAGGTTATTATAGAACGGTAGAGCGATGGTCCTGGCAGCTACCTGTTCTGTAATGGGGAAATCGCCTGGCTTATGGCCCAACTGTTCGACGATGAAGGGCTGGAAGTGTACAGGGGGGAAATAATTGCTTACGCCGATACCGCTGTCTGATAGCTGGGTGAGTATGCTATTTCTCTGGTCGAGGTCGAAATTCTCTGTGAGTCTGACGACGAAGACAAACCAGTTGGTATCGCAGTTGGGTTGTTCTGTCGGGATTATCAGGCGGTTGTCGTCGACTAAAACTTCCCTGTACCATTTCGCGACCTGTTGGCGTTTTGCCTTGATCTCGTCGATCCTGGAAAGCTGAACGATCCCCAGTGCGCAGTTGATATCGCTTAATCGGTAGTTGTAGCCGAGCCTTACATGTCCGAGCCAGCCGGTATCCTTGCCCCTGCCCTGGTTTCGCAGCGAAACGCATATGTCTGCCAGGTCCTCATCATCGGTAAGGATGATACCGCCTTCGCCGGTGGTTATCTGTTTGTTGGGGTAGAATGCGAATACTGACATTTTTCCGAAAGTGCCTGCTTTTTTTCCGTTAAGCGTTGATCCGAGTGCTTCGCATGAGTCTTCGATAACGAGAAGGTTGTGTTTTTTGGCGATCTGGCAAATCTTATCGAAATCGGCTGCGACGCCGAAAACTTCGACCGGCAGTATAGCTTTTGTTTTGCCGGTTATTCTTTCTTCGATTTTCTCAGGGTCGATATTCAAAGTTACCGGGTCGATATCAACGAAGACCGGCTTTGCGCCTGCCATCATGATCGAGGTCGCTGAGGCGATGAAAGTAAAGGGGGTTGTAATGACTTCGTCGCCGGGGCCTATGCCTAAAGCCTGCATACACAGGAACAGTCCGCTGGTACCGCTATTGACGGCGACGGCATGTTTTCTGCCAGTGTATTTTGCGAAGGCCTGCTCGAATTCGGGCAGTTTCGGACCGAGCGCCAGGTTGGGTGTGCGAAGGACGGCAGTAACTTCGGCGATCTCTTTTTCTGTGATATCTGGTCTGGATAAATGTACACGCATTGAAAAATTTCCTTATCAAAAAAATCAGGGTACACAAGCATAAACAGCGTAGATTTTACTTGGTTTGTCCGATAAATCAAAAGAATTTCTGCCAAGCCTGAATAAAAAAGGGCTTTGTGGGAAATAAACGCGAAACGAAAAGGCTTTATTGGGCGTATAAATAAGTAGATATTTCGGCCTTTTATTTTAAGGCGAAAAATATGGGATTTGGTATTAAACAAGGGCTCATTTAAGACCGAAGAGGCGTATAGTTGGGTGCTGGTTATACGCAATAATGAGGGTTAGAAGAATGGCTAAAGGTAAAAATGTATTGACTACAGGCGATGTCGCGAAGATCTGTAACGTTGCTCCGCGTACGGTTTCAAAGTGGTTCGATAACGGCCAGTTGAAAGGTTACCGTATCCCGGGCAGTAAGGATCGGCGTATCCCTGTTAATGAATTGATCCGGTTTATGAAGGCTCACGATATGCCGGTGACGGCTCTGGAGATGGGTACGACTCGGGTTCTTATCGTTGATTCCGAGGAGGGCGCATCTGTTTTATCGCAGTCGCTACAGGACAAAGCGGGGTATGAGGTGCAGGTGGTTGGGAATAATTTTGAGACCGGTGCTTTTGCTCACCGTTTTTCACCGCATGTTATATTAGTAAATCTTCTTGCCGGCGGGATCGAGGCGACTGAGATTTGCAAGAGTATTCGCGGCGACGAGGAACTCGAGGCGATCAGAATCGTTGCGCTGGCGTCAGGATTGAGCGATTCGGAGTCGAAAGTTTTGATGCAAAAGGGGTTTGACGGGTGTATCTGTAATCCAAGTGACGTCGATGAGGTTATCAAAAAGATCGAGGAAGTTACGGCAATTATTTATTAGAATTTTGCAGCATCTGTGCCTGTAAGCGAATCAATTCATCAGCGGTTACTTCTTTTTCACGAAAATCTGTGAAGATGATCTTATATTTGTCTTCTGAAACTTTCCAGTGTATTATTATGGCATTAGCATCTTCCGTGTTGACTGCGTCACCATAATAAACAGGTTCTTTACCTTTACTTACCAGAGATTCATAGAATTGTCCGGTATGAGCCGTTTCATCTTCAAAGCCCAAATATGCTTTTATGAGCATTTTGCTATTCTGATATATCCCTTCGCCGGTGGTGTTCTTACTGCCGAGGAAATTCGCGCACAGTATCATTGTTAGAATTATCGCTGCGGCCGCAGCCAGTTTACTCACCCTCAGGTCAATTATGATATTAATGTTATCCAGTGGACCTTTATGGTGAACAACAGCCGAAGGTATATTTTGTTTTATCCGGCTGGCAAGTTGTGGGGGCACGGATTCTTCGGAGTACTCTGCCAGATCGTGTAGTAATTTTTCTATTTTTTCATTTTTCATTTTATTTCTACCTGCTGGTCGCTAAATATATCTTTTAATCTTTTCAAAGCTCTGCTTAACCTGCTCTTGAAAGTTCCTTTTCTGATCCCGGCAGCCTGGGCAGACTGTGCGATAGTCAGATGGTGCATATAATGCAATACGATCGTCTGCCTGAATTTGAACGGTAACGCTGCCACTGCCTTTTTCAATTTAATCAGTTGTTCAAGATTTTCGATCTGGTCGTGCGAGGCCAGGCCATCGTCTGCTATGTCAAAGTTTTCGAGATTCTCAGTATTATCCTTATGCCTGCGCCAGTAGAGCTTTGAAGTGTTCGAGGCAATGTGGTACATCCAACTCTTAAGGGCATTGCTGTTTTTCAGTTGCCCTATATGCTGCCAGGCTTTTATGAAACATACCTGAGTCAGGTCCTCACTAACATCTGTGCTGTGTCCGAGCCTTCTGAAGTACAGGAACATCTGCTTATAGAATAAGTCAACAAGCTCGGCAGCAACTGCGTTGTCACCTGCCTTCAATCGTTCCTGAAGCGACTTTAAACTCGTCTCCAAGTGCTCATCCTTTTGCTCAGATTTTGTCCATTCGCTATTAAGATGCGCAAAATCGCCGGAGTGTTCCGTAAATTCGAGATTTTTTCTTTTTTTCTGCATATTGCCAGCAACCAGTATAACGTAATTTGGCCTTTAGAGCAATAGATTTGCCGGAGGATACGGGGGGAAATCAACGTTTTTGGGCCAAATCATTTACTTTTCTTTTACTATTATTGTCGTTTTAGCAGCTTATTGTGGTGATAGTTTGTTTTAGCAATGCGCAATATAACCGGTAAAAAGAAAGGCGGGTAAGGCAAATGCAGGCCGATAGTGGATCGAGCGAGCAAGTCATGGCAGCGGGGAGGATTTTTGATGAATATGGCGATGCGATCATGGATATGATAAAACTCTATCTGCCGGACCGGGGCGAAGCGGATGATATATTTCAGGAATTGTTTTTGTCGCTGGTATATAACCCCATGCCTGAGGGAATTGGTAACGTGCGCGGGTATCTTTACAGGACCATTCGAAACGATGTTTTTGACGCTTCTCGCCGGTTGGCAAGGTATCAGAGGCGGTTGCGTCGATATTTAGAGCGTCGCGGGCCCAGTCAAGCTGAGCCGGAACCCGACAGAAGATTGCAGCAGTTCGAGCAAGTACGCCAGCTATATCGAATGGTAGAAGAATGTTTCTGTCGACGCGAAGCACAGGCACTTATAAGGCGTTACGGATATCAGGAGAGCACCGAAGAAACCGCCAAAGCCATGTGTGTAGATAAGAGGACGGTTTATCGATATATTTGTGTTGGGCTAAAGAAGATTCGTAAACGTCAACAATTTGCTATGTAGGCCTGGCTAAAAGTTTCCACCCGGCTCCCCTGACCGATTTTATTATTTTCGGATGAGTGGGGTCGCTCTCGATGATCCTGCGGAGCTTTCCAATGTTTACGTCAAAAGTCTTGCCCCCCTGCTTTGCCGATGAGCAAATCGAGTCGGACCAGATGGCAGAATCGGCCAGTTCCTCTCTCGAAATCGTTCGATTCGGATTGCTCAGAAAATACTTTAGCAGATCAAATAACAGACCTGGCATAAAGCGTATCGTTCCATTACACCATGCCTGTTTGCTTTCAAGGTTGATAATCGTTTCCCCAAGCCTTATTGTGTTTTCTGTAAGGTTCGGATTCGGGTTGTATCGGAGATGAACCTTTATACGTCTTATCAAAATACGTATCGAGGCCTGCCTGCCTGTCACTACGTCACTTGCGCCGCAGTCGAACAACCTGGCTTCTGTGTTTATTTTAAACCTGTTTATCATAGCGATGATTATTGCATACGGATTACCAGAATGTATAAATGAACAAAAATCAAAAATCTTTTTTCCAGCGGTATCATGGTTGACCAGTACTATTTGGTAACGACTACTTTTTACTAACTTTTTCGCGGTGTGTAAGTCTGTGGCCTTGTGCAATTCAAAACCCAAAGGCCTAAGAGCGTTGGCAAGGTGTCTGTGTCTCTGGTGGTTATTGTCAATATACAAAGCAATTTGCTTATACATATAGCGACCAGGTATCCCGAATAAATCATAGGCAGAACTTGCCATCTCTGCCCTGCCACTGAATCAACAGACACAGTGGCATCATCCATGTAAGCCATCCCTGTAAAAAACACTTTGAATCCTTTCGTTCATCACCTGGTTTTTAAATATCGCAAAACGGTTGCAAAGAAAAGTAAAAGAAAAGTAAAAGTTTCGATGAGTACTTTAAAATACTCTTATGCTGACAACTTTTTTCTTTCGACTTTCAAGTAAGTGTGTAATCCACTATCAACCGCTTATAGCGGTTGGTATTATACTTTGATATGGGGGCACTTTTCAAAAAAATTTAGATGCTGGTGACAACGTAGTGACACAGATTTTTAAGATAAGTATACTAAAAAATTAAATTGAAACATCAAAATTATTACTGTCTTTTCAGACCTGGCTGCCCTGTTTGTTACGTTTTATCCGTTCGTAGATCTCTTTGCGGTGGACGGGGGTTTTTTCGGGTGCTTTTATGCCCAGCTTAACTTTACCCCGGTAAACATCTACTATCATGATCTCGATATGATCATCGCCTATAAAGATCGACTCATTTTTTTGTCTGCTCAATACCAGCATTTTTACTCCTTTTAAAGTATAGGCGTTTTGGGAAGCGCAGTTATTGATTAAAAAAATTAAAAATTGTCAAATTTTCATTAAAATCATAAAATTCACAAGATAAGCGGTACTGATATGAAAAGATATTCCAAGTCAAGCTGCCCCTTAGGGTATCCTAAGATTTTATACTATCACAATCTCATGTGTTTACACAAATCTACCTGGGAAATCCATGTTAGTATAAAACTGTCGTCATAAACCATTGTCGGTTCGAAATGGTGAGGCAGGCAGGTTGGCGGCATTGATCAAATTCGGCTGAGCTGTTTTGCTCCATGCAAAACGAGCGGCCGTCGGCCTGGAGACCTTCGATGAATGAAGAATAATTGTTTCTCCATCTATATTTGCTTCTGCGGGCATGAATTTCTTATCTTCTCCTGCAATCACAAAAGAATCGGGAACTTTACCGTCATTCGTCTGCAGGCCTTTAGCATGATCAAAATTAATTCTTATGCGGTCACCCTCGATAGAATAATCTCTATAAAGCGGTCCGCTGTAAACAATATCTCTCCCATAGGTCTGGGCCAGAGCCCATAATGCCAGCCGATGAGCAACAGGCTGTTTGTCGTTGGGATGAATATTATTCAGGTTATTGACAGTATCATGAATAACGGCCATTCCGGTGTTCTCAATATCTCGCAAAATCTGCAACTGAGCCTCTCGCAATCGCGGCAAGTTGTCCTCCTTATAAATATTCCAAGGAGCAATTTGTACATAATAAAACGGCAGATCAGATATGCCCCAACGCTGTTTCCATATCGATATCCATGCATCCATGAGATCATAATAGCGATTCCAGACCTTCACATTGGATTCGCCCTGATACCAGAGTACTCCCCGAATCCGAAATGGAATGATCGGATGGACCATTCCGTTATACAAGACTGTTGGATATTTAGGATTCTCGGTAATCAGATGCTGAGGCCATGGTGTAGGATTGGTAAGCCATCGCTCTCCACGGGCATTTTCATCATTTTGTTGCAGCCATTTCTCCGATGCTGTTTTGACCTTTTGATAATACTCCCGCTCCCTGGCCTGGAGCCATTTATAGTCATGAACCAGTCCCTCTCGGCCTGGATGAAATGCTTCCCGCGGCATCCATGCTTCGATCGGAGTTCCGCCCCATGAGCAATGAATGATCCCAATGGGAACATCAAGTTTATCCTGTAATTCCCTGCCGAAATAAAAAGCGACCGCTGAATACCTGGGGGTAGTTTCGGGCGAACTAACAGTCCATTTTGTCCCCACCCGCTCCACTGGAAATGCTTCGATCTGCTTTTCAACTTCACAATACCTTAGATAAGGCAATTTAGTTCCTACGGCTGCTCGTGAAAAGTTTCTATCGGACTTCAGAGCAAACCCCATATTGGATTGGCCCGAACAGAACCAGACCTCTCCGACCAGAATATCGGTAAATTGTACTTTTTCATTTCCAGCGGTAATCTGTAATTTGTGAGATTGTTTACTCGCCTGCATAGAGGGTAAAGTCGTGCGCCATAGGCCGGTTGAATCAACTTGTACAGTTTTTTCAAAATCCCCAAAAGTAACAGTAACTTTTTGATCCGCTTGTGCCCAGCCCCAGATCGGCCCGGCGGAATCACTTTGCAAAACCATATGATCCCCAAAGATGGACGCCACTTCTAATTGAGCTAAGCAAAGAGAAGAAAACAAGGTCAATAATACTACGGCAATGGTTTTGTGGAAAATACTATAAGTTTTGACTTGCATAATATACCCTCTAATTCTAATGACTTAGAATATCCGACATCTATTCATGAAAGGAGTTTCTAAAAAGCAAAAACATAATTTAGTCCTACCGATGTTAATAATTTTATCAAAATCATATTGAACGGTCAAGAAATTTCTTTTCCGAGGCAGGTTTGTTGAAAATTTGCGAATTTACTTAGGAAATTCGGGTTAAAAAATGTTTGGTCGGCGAATTGGTTCGGTCTGGGGTGTTGATTTGTGCTTAAAATGCACAGATATGGTTGTGATAATCAAATTAGTGGCAATTTGTGAAAAAATGTTGCAATTTTTGTTTCCGGGGGTTAGGATTGCGGTCAAACGAGGTTGAAAAGATGGCTGAGCCCGTCGGAAAAACTGGTAAGAACGATAAAACTGCTCTAAGCGAAGCTGTGAGCAGTTTTGTCAGCGGTCTAAGCGAGCAGCGTATGCTGATCATTTTAAAGGCCCAACTGTATGATGGCTCGTGGGAGCCCATGCTCGAGGATCTTCGTAACAGGCTGCAGGGTAAGCCTTATATCTTTAAGCTGGCCAATCGTATACAGGATGATATTGAGCGTATTGAGGGGATGGCGGCGTTCGAGGCTGAACATAACATTGATCTTGCCGATCATGTTTCGCTGCCTTAAACCCATTAATAACTCAAACTGACCGATGGTTAGTTTGAAAATTTAAAAATTAAAAGTTAAACGTCAAAATTGCGGATTCGGCCTTTGGCCGATGGCTGATCTTATTGTTTTTTGTAACACATAACGTCTTATTGGAAAGTAGGTTACATTGACATAAGCTTTCAAAACGGTCAGTTTGAGTAAATTATAAAGTTTTGTCAACATTAAGAGGGTAATGAAAATGCTGAAATTTCAAAGGTTCGGGTTTGTTCTGGTTGGTTTTCTTTTATTTTTTGTTCAAGGTTGCGCTAAAGAGGCTCAGTGGCTTGAAACCGATTCTGTCCCTCTGGTCTCAGGATCGTTACTCGAAGCGGGTAATTTTGAAAAGGTCTGGGGAAACAAACTTCCTTTAAAACAGTTCGAGAACCTCACCGAATTGCGTGTTGTCGGCAATCGAGTTTATATACTCTCAGAGCAGAACTATGTTTTTGCTTTGAGCAAGGCTACCGGAACAATTGTATTCAGCAGGCCTTTGTCGGCGGCTGGTATGCCGATGGTCGGTCTGGAACTTCACGACGATAAGCTTTTTTCTCTTATAGGAAACAGACTCATTGAGATAGAGCCTGAATTCGGCAAAGAAATCTCATCTCGCAACCTGGTGTTCAATATAACCTGTCCTGCGGTTCGCAATGATAATTATTTTTATATTGCCGGATCCGACAGCCGATTGCACGCCCTGCGATCCAAAGATAAGGTACAGGTCTTCGAAGCATCGTCAGGTGTCGGTTCGCTGATAACCTCGATGGTTGCCGACGACAAATTTCTTGTCTTTGCCACTGACGCCGGCGATGTTAAAAGTATTGCCCCTGACGACCCGAGGCAGTTGTGGTCATTCAAAGCAGGCCAGGCTGTTGTCGGTCCTGTCGTAAGGCAGGGCAAATGGTTGTATGTAGCCAGCGCCGATACCAATGTTTATAAGATAAATATATTTACAGGCAAGCTTGCGTGGATATACAAAAGCGGAGCGGTTCTTGGCAGAGGCCCGGCAGTGACTAAAAATATTGTTTATCAATATGTCCATAACAGAGGCCTGGCCGCGATATCCAACCGCAGTGGAAAATTGCTCTGGCAGCTTGATAGAGGGATCGATCTGTTAGCTGAATCCGCAGGCATGGCCTATGTGATCACCGGTACCGGAGAATTGGTCACAATGGATAATAAGACGGGTAAGCAACTGAACTCGGTTGTTATTGACCTGGTTTCAAAATATGTGGTCAACACCGAAGACGAGAATATCTATATAGCCGACCAGAGCGGCAGGATTTCATGCATAAAACCGGTTAAATAGATGTGGTGACAAATTTTGGGTAATATTAAAGGGGTGTTTGAATCAAAAAAATATTTTTT
>JBHPGW010000079.1:0-10573 GCA_042569785.1 Planctomycetota bacterium
TCAAGATACAATTGGGCAATATCGTGATCGTTCAATGCGTGATTATAAATGCGAACTTCATCAATTAAGCCTACGAGACTTCCATCAGGCCATCCACCAATTTGTAAAGGTGCCGCTACGTCCATACTAAACGGAAACAGTTGTGATTTCTCGACTATACCATCTACATAGAGAGATACAATTCCATCTTTTCTCACCGCGGCTACGTGATGCCATCCGGTATTTACGATCTTTGTCTTTCCATAAAACCTGACAAACTCGTTATGTGCATCTCCAGCGCGCCCCACAAAACTAAATGTTTGATTCACTCGATCTAAAGTTGAACCAATTGCCCAAAGAGGTGAAGCTACCGTTGCTCTTTTTGTAACCATATAATCGGGACTTGGTTGATTTGATGTTAACCATCCTGTAATTGAGAAATCACCACGTCCGAAATTAAAACTCTCTGATGATTTTATCCCAACATGACCGGAACCATCAAAATTCATCGAGCTTCCTATCACTCCTTTGTCATATGCTATTACTCCATCAAGGCTATTAATGGTGCCATTGTTACCATTATCTGAATGGTCATAGACAATGTCGCCTGCCTCCTCATCGAATTTCCAGTATCCCACCAGTTTCGAATGTGCCACATCAACTGCCAGGCCGATCACAAAAATCAAAACCAAAGCCATTAAATTTTCGTTTTTTATCACCATTTTCTAACATCCTTCCATAAAAAATCGGTTTCTTAATATAGGCTTGCTTACAAGTTAAAATATTCCTGTTTTTAAACTATTTAACTCAGCATCAAAATCCAAAATCTTGTTTTCGCGAAGGTAATCATTTAATAAAATAATAGTATAACCTTTATCGAGAATCTTATAATCCTTTAATATAATTCCCATTTTTCGCTCCTCAATGGTTTTGTGAGGAAGAACTACGGTATATTCTTTGTTATCCTCTATTTCACTTATCTCCAGAATACCAGCTTCACATTCTTGTCCACCCTTTGCCGAACTGAGGCCATCTATAATCAACAGGTCTATCTTCTCTTTGGAAAGATCATTAAAGGGTACTGCCAGCAATTCTCTTAGATTCCTGCCATCCAACTGAATTTTTATAATCCAGTAGTTTTTAAAACTGTTGAATAATTTACGAGTTGTGATCTTTCCTTTAGGTACCGAATTCGGAAATTTAAACATTTCTTCACCAATAAAAACGTCCGCTTTAAGTCGCTTTCTAACAGTCCTTGCCACCCATTGCTGCCACTGCCATTTGGGATGCTTCTTATTTGACAATGTTAATACTTTATCCCAATCATTATGCCAACTCCAAATAGTGTTAAATTTTTCACAAATGAGCCATTTAATTTGATTATTTTCTGTTACTTCGAATATTCCGACATCCGCAGTTTCATCGGGCTCAATCTGTCTCCAAGCACTATCGAGCAAATTCAGTGCTTTTTCTGTCGTTCCTGAAAAAACCGCTATATATCTCTTGGAATTGAGAGGATTTGGATAAATTAAAATTACACCAAAATCACCTCCATAGACCCCGCCAGACGCTGTCAATTTGCCTTCTTCAATAACTACAGGAAGATTACCAGTAATTTCTTTGAGGTATTTGCTTTTATCCAACCTGCCAACAAAGACAATATTGTGTGTATCCAAAAATTCGGCCGGCAAATCTACATCCGCAAAGCACGGTCCTGAACCGGCCAATTGCTTGGCCAATTTTTGTTTGTTTTCATCTCCATTCCAGACTACCGCATACTGGTCGGTAAATATATCTGCTATAGGGCCGTGCAGGAATTGGTCCTTTACATAAAGGGCGTTTTCGTATTTTGCGTTTTTTTTCGTAAAAACCGAACCGGTGACAGAATCTATATGTTGGCCGTTTTCTATTATATCCACAGGTATATTGCAATCAATCGGTGCCAGTTCCAGATTTAACGTGTAAGCGTCGACATTGTCCGTTTTTACTAAAATGCTTTGCCCCCGGACAGTAGCATCTATTGACGCAATGAAATTTTCATCTTCTCTGCCGTCAATCAGAACCCAGTAGGCCTTGGGATTGGCAAGAGACTCGATAGTGTAAGAAACACTGTGGGGACTTAGATTCCTTTTTTCTGTGGGAACTAAGCGGCCACGAGCCTGCGCAACGGTCTGGAGATTGCTTTGCCTGAAAAACTTGCAGTTGTAATACTTGAAACACTCAACAGTAAAATAATAACTGGCAGCCAGATACTCTTCGTAATTGCCGGCTTGTGTATATATTAACGGCAGGTTTAGGGCATTTCCAGCAAGATGTCTTGAAGTACTACCATAGGACGAACTGCATTCAGCCCATTGATCTGGATGTCTTAATCCAAGGTCAATTGCAGCGATGCCATTGCCGCATCTTCCGGTCACATAAATTCTATCCTTATCGAGATTAAGTTTGTCACTGATAATATCTAAAAAGTATTTATAATCTTTCCATTCATAGCCTAAAGCGCCGGGAAAATGCCACCAAAGTACAATTGTATCGCCTACAAGCGCACCAATTGAATCTTTAAAATAATTAGCCGGGGCCCCACTTCGTCTTGGATCAGTATTTAAGAGCATGGGCCATTTCTTTGAATTGTCATAAGTATCCGGCAGAAATAATACAAATTCTGTGATTTGAGCTCCTTCAAATCTCTTAAGCCTGATTTTGTTCAGGCCGAGAACAAGATCAGGGCAATCGCCAGTTTCGAAATCTGCTCTGGCTCTTATAGCCTTTGATAAAGCTGAAAATATATTTTCTGACAAGGTCGGTGATTTTACAACAATCTCCATTAAGTTATCAAGATGCGATACTACTATACAAGAGCGAAACAATTGTGGATCCGGATTAAGTTCGATTTTTCCTCGCATCTGGCGGCAAAAAGCCAGAATATCCTTCTTCCAATTGTCTGAAATAATGGCATAAGCATCAATGTGGTAGGAATTGCCGTCATACACTGGCACAAGAGTACACAACTTGAAAAACCCTTCGCTGCTGATGCCCTGATTGAGCTTAATCTGGCCTGATTCTATATCGACACTTACCCGACCAACTCGTTTCCATAAATCCTGATCCCATCGATAAATAGTAGTAAAAATGGTCTCATCAGCATAATTTGTTATTTCCCAGCTTGGTAACTTAACAGGCAAAGGCTCTCCAACACCAAAAACATAACTTATGTTGGAATCCAGCCTCATATCTCCTTGAAACTTCTGTTGTTCACTAATGTTGCCATTTTTTACTTTTGAACAAAGCACGCTACCTTCACGCACCTTTTCTTCTATTGCCTTCCAAGACAAAGCACCAGAACGGTGCCTTTTTCCGAATACCTCAGAAATGCCAAAAAGATTAAACTGCAGCAAAGCAATGGTAAAAAACAGCATTTTTACGCTCAAACGTTCTGGAAAAATAGGTAAGCTCAATTTATTTTTCATAATAGCCTTAAAAACCATTATCTCTATTGTATCAAATTAAAAAATATTATCTGATTGCTCCATTGGCTTAACTTGTTGTATGACAAAGAGTTAACCATGGCTCGCAAGCGAAAGTCGAACTTTTTGAGTCATTTTAGATGCCACACTTTGTTTTCACAATTTTACAAGGCAATATCCATTTAAAACTTGACTCTAAATATTTTTATAATTACAATACATGTTTATTACTTACCAACAATAGTCCTACTAACTAATAGTAGAAGCGGAGCAGAAACAGCAACTGTTGACTATTATTTTTAGTTTTTGTGTTTTTTGTTATTTTCAGATAGATCGTTTTAAGGGGATTAGGTTGGAGATTAAAAATAATATACAAGTACAAGAAGCTGCTAAAATTTTTGAGCAATATGGAAACCAAATTCGGTACATCATCACAACTAGCACTAATGATCCGAATGTTGTAGATGATATTTACCAGGACCTTTTTTTGTCCATTGTTCACAGACCAGTTCCTCCATATGTCGAGAACATAAAAGGATACATCTACAAAGCTGTAATACATGACATTATTGACTCAGCTCGCCGAACAACCGCTTATAAAGCCTCACTCTCCAAATATAACGAATGTCGAACATATATTGCAAAACAAGAAAATCCTGAAAAAAATGTGATTGAGGCCGAGCAGGCACATGAGTTGATTAGAACAATCAAGAAGCACTTGGCCAGCCATGAAGCTAGGGCAATTTTTCTCACATTCGATATCAAGGATAATTTAACCGAAAATAGTAATGAGTTTAGCCAAAACAAAAGAACTCTTAGCAGATATCTATGCATAGGTCTAAAAAAAATACGCGAATTTTTTAATGAAGAAAGCCAAGAAATTAATATTTTATGATTTTTAACAACAACAATTTGGCCTGTAATGAAGCGGTTCTCTATTATTATGACTTCCTCAACAAGGACATCCGCCAAACTATTCCTCAATATGCTGCGGAACACATCGCTCAGTGTCCACACTGCATCTCTGAGATAGAGCAATTAAGAACAACGCTGAAACAGGCTGATAGAGCAGATGCAAATGAACAAAACTGGAAAGATTCGATCATCACATCAATGCTTGAACTTCAACTGGGTTATGTAGATAAACCGGTCACCTGTAACACCACAAAAGTATTTCTGGCCAGTCTTGCTAACCCCCTTCTGGAGATAAAGATACCAACACCAATAACCCAACACATCGAAGAATGTTCGGATTGTGCAGATGATCTTTCTGCTATATGCGAATTAAATCTCACCTCTAAGCAGCTCCTATGCTTGAATCAGTTCTTACCCGGTACGGCTCCTAAAGATGATATTACCTGCTCAGAAGCCCAAAAGGACATTTCCTTTGTTGCGTCGATGTCCCTTGGCAATACAAATGCCCGAGTACTTAAGCACTTCTCAACTTGTGTTGACTGCCGCGAACTTCTCTATCAGCACAGGGAAAGGATTCGTGCCTTATTGATGAATTCCATAAACGATGAAAACGAATATCCTTGTTACGAGGTCAAGGCTTCAGATATGTTTGACTATTGCTTCCCCTACGGAATTGACCCTGCCAACGACCAATACGCCATGTTCCGTTCAGCATTTACTTCACATCTCCTAACCTGCCATGACTGCCTGACAAAAATGCAGCAGTTGTATGCAACCATCTGCAATATTGCCGAACGCCCTGAATCCACAGTTGTCACCCTTGTCACCTCTGATCAGCAGTTCAAAGGCTTTGCTGACACCGAACGCGACATTTTATCTGATGCTCCGCTCGTAGATAGCGAACAAGCTTATACCAATGAATTCAAATCGCATACTCTTCCCGTGCCGCGACAGCTCAAACGTAAAGTTACTTTTGCCCGTTTAGCTGCCGCTGCCGTCATATTGATAGCTGTCAGCATCTTCTTTGTTACGCCGGCAAAAGCTGTAAAACTCAACATAATTTACAAAGCCCTTGAACAAATCAGGAATATCTGCATCTCAAGGGTCAGGCCGGGCCAAACCGAACCCTGGCAGAGGGTGTGGATATCACGAACAAATAATTTAAGGCTCAACAAAACCGGAGATAAGATTATTCTGTTCGACATCAACAATAAAACGCGAAAAATAAAGGACCCAGGCGTCGATACCCTTCGGATAACCACCATGTCTGAAAAACTCCTCACCAAAGCCATCGCCTCTAACACCGGCTCCCTTGGCCTTATGCCCTTTCCGACCATAACTGATGTTCCAGAAAATGCCCTATGGAATCGAGTCGATGACAAAAACATAGAAGCTGCCATCCCTTATACAGAGGTATACGACTTGACCTGGACAGATACAAAAGGTCAGACCACAGAATATCACAGATGGCGGGTTTTTGTCGACACCAATACAAATCTGCCGAAGAAAGTGGAATACTATAACAAATTTGCCATTGATACCGAGTATATTTTGAGATCCGTGTTGTTGGTTGATTATCTTTCCTCCAGTGAAATAGAGACCATTGTTCAAACTTTTTTTAATAAATAGATGGTTATATTCCGATAAATAACTGTAAATGAAAATTGCTCGAATAACAAGAATGTTTCGACTAATCACTATGCTGCAATCAGGCCATCCGTACATCTGTGATAATTTAGCAAAAACACTGAAAATAAGCAGACGTACGGTTTTTCGAGACTTGGCCAAATTGCGAGAAGCTGGCATACCATGTGAGTACGACAAAAAAAAACATTGTTGTTGCATAAAACAGGACTTTTTCCTTCCCCCGGCCAATCTCAATAAGCTCGAGGCCCTCGGCCTGCTCCTGCTTGCCTTTAAAGGGATAAATCATCTTAACCTCCCATTCAAAAACTCTATCACCCATGCAGCTCTTAAAGTACAAAACAATCTTCCACCTAAAATGAAGCGTTATTGTAATACTATTTTTCGCTGTATCTCCATAAAAGCCGATCCCCAGCCAGTCGGTTATCCCCTCAATAGGATATTTGAGCAACTACTGACCGCAATACTAAGAAAACGGCTTGTACATATTTGTTGTTATCTCCCGGATATACGCCGCAGCATAGTAACCAATTTAAGCCCCTATCATTTGATTCAAGCTGATCACAAATGGCATGTCATCGGCAAATCGAGTTTTCATAAAGCTTACTATTTTTTTGAGCTTAGCCGCATCAGTGAATTAAACATCCTTAAAAAATGTTATATTGATGACAAGAATTTTGATATCAATGACTATATCAGCAAGGCCTGGGCATTGAAGCCAGAGGGAACTCTCTATAATGTCAAACTCAGACTCCTCCCGGAAATTGCCCGTAGTGTTGCCGAAGTCAAGTGGCACAGCACACAAGCGGTTGAATTTAAACCAGATGGTTCAGCCATCATAGAGTTCCGCATCGATGGCCTAAATGAGGTGATCTGGTGGATACTGAGCTACGGTGATAAAGTACAGATCCTTGCGCCGCAAGTTCTCCGAAAAAAAATTGCCCAAATAGCCAGCAATCTGTGTAAGCTCAACAAATAGTATCACAGCTTAGTTTATCTTTCAAAAACTACATCACAACATTAACAAATAGTCAATAGTGTTCTTTTTTTCACACAAAAAACTATCCGCAGGCATCTACACTACCGCCATCCGTCCATTCGCCCATACCAACACAGTTAATATTTTCATCTTCTCCACACGACTTGTCTTTATACAAAGGCAAGCTGCTTTCAGTACAACTGCCGCTAGAAGCAGGGCCGCAACAGGTTCTTGAATAGTATACCGAATATGTACCGCCACACAACCCTCCTATCTCGATACATCCGCTGGTCCCGCTGCCGCCACATTCCGTGTTACATTGCTCGCAACCTGCACCAATTGTTTCGGCAAGGCGCCCTTCATCAAGCTTTACTGACTTCAAATCATCTGGAACAGCCCCCTGTGAAAGTACCAAAGCCGTACCATCCCAAGATGTATTAAAAGATTCAATTGGCCTGCGATAGTAGAAATTATTATCATCCAAATCTAATAATCGCACATATTTACCATCTACGCTGCCGAGTACGACATAATGGTTAGTATCTGCCAAATACAAAATGACCTGACAATTCACTAATCCTTTAAGAGCGGCCAGGTCCGTTTTGACAGCAATGCCGTTCAATCCCTTGTTGCTGACAAATCGCTTCATTTTCAGCAAGCTCGTTCCCTTGTCGCCATTATCCGTAAGTTGGAGTAGCTCTTTCCGAGGTACATTCAAACCCAGCTTAGAAAAAGCATATTCAAGAGTTGTGGCCGCACAATTACTAAGCTGAAGCTGAGGTAAATACACTATCTCCAGCCTCTTTTGGATCAACTCATCAATATCAATGCTCCGTGTCGATAGCGGCATTGGAGGTGAATAACGATATCGCAATGGCTCTTCGAAACGAAAGTCTTCTATATAAGTATCGTATTCGAATTCAACATCAAAACTCTCAGATTTTGGCGAGCCGTTAGTAATCGACACATAATCCCAAACAGAATGAGACAGAAGTCTCTCTGGCTGGACTGCAACATCATATTCTTCTACTATAACACTACTTGGACACCATTTGCCCGAAACCAACTGATATCCATCACAGGTTATTATTTTTTTAGGCTTACCAGGAGTGATTTGTTCAAAAGTCAGTACAGCGAAGTCCTTTTGCTGATCAAGCACAAAGGATCTTTGAGTCCCGTTTTCATACATTACCGTAAGATGGTTTTCTATTTTCCCCTCTGATTCTACCTCGGTACCTGAAAGCTCACTATTAGATAGCATCGCCAGGGAATACCAACCATAACCCCATGGGATTATCCCAGCTGTCAACGGCCCATCTACCCTGTCACGCTCAGCTTCAATAGTTGCGTGACCGCCCGGCCGAAAATAATTAGTATATTTGTCACCGTCCCATGCAAAAATTCGCCTTTGATTCCAATGGAGCCTGAATTGCTCAGTGTAACCATTGTCAGTTAAATCTATCGAAGGTATAATTGAATCTGAACGCGATTCAACATTAATTTCCCAATAGAAACGATTACCATCATATATTACATTTACATCTGAGATCATTGTATACTCGTTCGATAGCCTATAGCGAACATTGAACGGAATCGCTTCAAGCTTCATTTGCTGGAATTCTTCAGTCAACTCAAGTTTATTTGGATTATCGACATACGCTTGAACTTCAGCACTGATTGTGTCGGTAATTATACTCGAATCCATAACTTTAGGAGCCCTGTATTCTTCATGACGGGCATGAATTTCCCCTGATGAAATCCACGTCTTTCTGGGCTGACTGGTCAAGGTTTCAAAAATTGCTATTATTTCCGACCTCTCTAAAGCCCTATCAGCGTAAACAGCCTCACACAAAAAAACCAATACTATCCATAAAAATACTTTTCGCTTCATTTTTTTCTCCTCTAAAATAGTAACCACAAGTTTTCACATAATAAAACACTGGCCATATAAACTAATAGTGTAAGCGTTATTAATGCTTTAGTTGTTGACATAAAAACCTTGACATCAACAAATCGTCACTCTGATACGCTTACTTAAATGAATGTAGATGTGTAAAAATTAAAGGAGCTTCGTGGAAAATGAAAATTTCTAATGATTCCTACCAAACACTGACAATTAAAACTGGCTTCGCAGGTTTAACCGAAGAACAGTTACAAGTAGCAAGTGATGATGCTGTTAAACAAAAGATATCTCTTCGGCAGAGTATATTAAAACTTGGCATCATAAGTGAAACTGCACTGTTAACCGCTGCAGCCAAACAAACCGGGCTGCCATTTTTAAATCATGTCTATCTTAAAACCGATTCTAACGCCCTAAAAGCTGTTACCGCAAATATTGCTTCCCATTACAGCATAGTTCCGCTCAAGCTTACCGGAAACACCCTTCAGCTTGCGATCTGCGACCCATTCAGTGTAAACCTCAAAAGTGAGATAGGACTGATTCTGGACAATTCCTATAAATTAGACTTTGTCCTGGCCAGTTCAGAAGCGATTAAACAAGCTACTCGTAAATCTTATGGTCTCGCTGCCGCTACAGTTGAGCAGATGGTCAATGGCGAAGATACAGCAAATACAGGTAGTATCACGGACAAAAAAGACCTTATCGATGAGACCAAAGCAAATGATGCCTCAGTAATAAAGCTTGTCTACCAGCTTCTCACAGACGCAATCACAACAAATGCCACCGACATTCATATCGAACCGTATGAAAACGAGCTAAAAGCTAGATACAGAATCGATGGAATATTGCATGATATGGGACTTCCCGGCACGGTAAAGTTCTTCCGCGAAGGCATTACAAGCAGAATAAAGATAATGTCAGGCTTGGACATTGCCGAAAAAAGATTGCCACAAGATGGCCGTGCCCAGGTAAATCTGGCCAACCATAAATTCGACCTCAGAATTTCGATTTTGCCTACCAGACATGGCGAAGCGATCAATATTCGTATCCTGCCCCAGGGCAAACTGATATCAGATTTAGCCTCTCTTGGCATGCCCCCCCAAGATATAGATACATTAACAAAGCTTATTACCAAACCTCATGGAATCATACTGGTAACAGGCCCCACCGGCAGCGGCAAAACCACTACGCTCTACACCTGCATGAACCTGCTAAAAGACACCGACAGAAAAATAATCACCATAGAAGATCCCGTGGAATACGACATGCCCGGGTTAGTCCAGATGCAGACCCACGCCAGGATCGGCTTCACCTTTGCACGAGCGCTGCGTTCGATGCTCAGGCACGATCCCGACATCATGCTTGTAGGTGAAATAAGGGACCTCGAAACGGCCCAAACCGCAATAAGAACCGCACTCACCGGACACTTGGTATTCAGTACCCTGCACACCAATGATGCCGCAAGTGCGATAACACGCCTGCTGGACATGGGTATCGAGCCTTACTTAGCGGCATCTTCGATAGAGGCAATCTTGGCACAAAGACTCATAAGGGTTATTTGCCAAAACTGCAAAGAACCTTATGAACCGGATATAGAAACAAAAACTGCAATAAGATCACTTACCGGCATAACTGACTTACCCCAAACCTTCCACGGCCGAGGATGTGCAAAATGCCGTTTTACTGGCTTCA
>JBHPGW010000080.1:0-10552 GCA_042569785.1 Planctomycetota bacterium
AAATGGGTGAATTTGAACCGAAAATAATTGCGTTTTGCTGTAACTTTTGCGCTTTCGCGGCTGCGGACCTGGCAGGGGCGATGCGCCTGCAGTATTCGCCAAGTGTCAGGATCATTCATTTACCCTGCACGGGAAAAGCTGACACTTTGCATTTGATCAGGGCGATCGAAGATGGTGCTGACGGGGTATTTGTGGCAGGCTGTCTGGAAGGGCAATGTCACTATCTCGAAGGTAACCTGAGAGCGAAGAAAAGAGTCGCTTATGTAAAAAGGCTGCTGGCAGAAGTTGGTGTCAACCCAGAAAGGGTAGAGATGTTCAATCTTTCTTCTGCGATGGGCGGCAGGTTCGCAGAGATCGTTGAGGAGATGACAGAAAGAATTAAAGAACTTGGGCCTGTAGACGCCGATCAATATAAAAGTGATTAACCACGAATTAACACGAATAAAAAAAGGATAAAAAACTAATAACTGAATTGATACGAATGAAGATTGTTGGTAAAAAAAACGTTAAGCTGGATCCGAAACTGGCTGCCAAGATCGCTGAGATTAGTGGCGAGAATGTGTTTCTCTGCTATCAGTGTAAAAAGTGCGCTTCGGGGTGTCCGAGCAGGGAGTTTATGGACGGTAATCCGACCGAGTTGATGCGTCAAATCCAGTTAGGGATGATCGATGAGGTGACTAAGGGTAATACCGTATGGTACTGCATGTCGTGTCAGACGTGCACCGCTCGCTGTCCGCAGGATATAGATATTGCTCACGTGGCTGACGCTGTAAAAATTATTGTTCAGCAGGAAAATATAAAGGTTGATACCAAAAACGCTCGGCTGTTCAACTGGCTGTGGATGACGATACTTCGGTATATGGGCAGGATGTATGAGGTTGCGCTGACGGGGTCGCTGAACGTTTTTACGGGGCATCCGTTCAAAGATATGCCGCTTGGTATGAAGATGATAAGAAAAGGTAAGCTGAAACTGCTGCCTTCTTTTAAGAAGCCGTTTATGATGATGAAAATGTTTTCACGGGCTAAAAGGCTGAAAAAATGAAGATAGCATATTATCCAGGCTGTTCGCTGCATTCAACCGCTATCGAGTATGATATGTCGATTCGTAAGGTTTGCGATGCGCTTGAGGTTGATTTGGTTGAGGTTGCCGACTGGGTCTGCTGTGGTTCTTCGCCGGCACATCAGTGTGATGAGTTGATGTCTATAGCTTTGCCTGCTAAGAATCTGGTATTAGCTAAAGAGATGGGCGATTTCAAAGAGGTTTGTGCGCCGTGTGCTTCGTGTTATTCGAGATTGAAGACTGTCCATTCGGCTAACGCTGAGATGCGAAAAGAAGTTGAGCATGTTATCGAGGCAGCTTTTCCTGACGATGTCGAAGTTCTGCATGCTCTTGATCTAATGGTCGAAAAGGTGGGGCTTGAAGCGATCGCTGGAAGAGTTGTGAAGAAACTTTCCGGTATCAAGGTTGCGTGTTACTATGGTTGTCTGATGACGAGGCCTCCGAAAGTTACGGGTAAAGATAATTTTGAGAATCCGACGGAAATGGAATCTGTTATAGAGGTGCTCGGGGCAGAGACGGTTGACTGGAACTTAAAGACTTTCTGCTGCGGGGCGAGTTTCGCGTTGACGCAGACTGATGTGGTACTGGAACTGACTAAAAAAATTCTTGCTGACGCTTGCGCGGTCGATGCCGATGTTATCGCGGTCGGCTGTCCGTTGTGTCATGCTAATCTTGACGGCAGACAGAAACAGATAAACGGAAAATTCGGTACCGATTTTAATGTTCCGATATTTTATTTTACCGAACTGATGGGCCTGGCGTTTGGGGTAAAACCTAAAGAGCTTGGTCTTAATAAGCACCTTACTGAAGTTGATGACTTTCTTAAGGAAAGGGAATTGTTATGATAGTTGCTGATAGAAAACCGATCGATGAAATTCTCGATTCAATAAAAGATTACAAGAAAATAATACTGATGGGCTGCGGCGGATGTGTTACCGTATGTTTTTCCGGTGGTACTAAAGCGGTTGAGCTGCTCAGTTCGCAGATAAGGATAGCGAGAAAGAAACAGGGCGATCCGATCGAGATAATTGAGCTTACTCCGGAAAGGCAGTGTGAGTACGAGTTTATCGACGAATATAAAGAGCAGCTTAAAGATGTCGATGCGGTTCTGTCGATAGCCTGCGGTGTTGGTGTTCAGACGATGAGTGAACGGCACGAAGATACGATTACTATTCCCGGGCTTAATACGAAGTTTATGGGGTATCCGGTCGAGCATGGGTTGTGGGAAGAAAGATGTGCCGGCTGCGGTGATTGTGTGCTGGGCTGGACGGGCGGGCTTTGTCCGATCGCTCGATGCGCGAAGAAACTGCTGAATGGGCCTTGCGGCGGCTCGGCTGACGGGGTTTGCGAAGTCGATAAGGAAATTGACTGCGTCTGGCAATTGATATATGACAGGCTCAAAAAATTGGATAAGCTGGAGAACCTCAAGCAGGTGCGGCAAAGCAAAGATTGGCGAACCAGCACCAATGCGGGACAACGGAAAATAAAGTTTGAAGAGGCTATGTTATGAAATCAGCAAGCAGACTTGAAAAAGTTCTAAAGGCAGGTGAATTCGCGGTGACATCTGAATTGGGGCCGCCGCAAAACGCTAATCCCGGAGCTATAGAAAAGAAAGCTAAGTACTGTGTTGGTAACGTCGATGGTGCCAATATCACCGACAACCAGACGGCTATAGTGAGGATGTCGAGCATAGCGGCAGGGGCCCTGGCTCTTAGTCATGGGGTTGAGCCTATTATCCAGATGGTATGCAGGGACAGGAACCGGATCGCTATGCAAAGTGATCTTCTCGGAGCCGCGGCGATGGGGATGAAGAATTTGCTCTGTCTTTCGGGCGACCATCAGAGTTTTGGCAATCATCCTGACGCGAAAAACGTTTTCGATATCGATTCGATGCAGTTGATATCGATGGTCAAGAAGATGAGAGACGAAAAGAAGTTTCTTTCCGGCGATGAGATAAAAGAGCATGCGCCTGATTTCTTTATCGGTGCTGTTGCTAATCCATTCGCTGATCCGTTTGAGTTCAGGGTGATGCGTTTAGCTAAAAAGGTAGCAGCAGGCGCGGAATTTATTCAGACGCAGTGCATTTTCGATATGGAAAGATTCGCCAAATGGATGGGGATGGTTGTCGATGAAGGCCTGCACGAAAAAGTGTATATCCTGGCCGGGCTTACACCTGTACGCTCACACAGGGCGCTTGTCTATATGAAAAATAATGTGGCAGGAATAACGGTTCCGGATGAACTGATTGCCCGGATGGAATCGGCTGAGGACCCGAAAGAAGAGGGCGTTAAGGTTTGTGTTGAGATGATCGAACAGATTAAAAATATCAAAGGCGTTGCCGGTGTTCATCTTATGCCGATAGGCTGGGAGAGTATAACGCCGGTACTTGTCGAGCGGGCAGGGTTGCTGCCTCGGCCGCAGGTTTAAAAAAAAGTCCCCTGCGGTGCAGGGGACTAATAAAAATTCTGTTAGAAGCCGTATACTGGGCGTAGTTGGTCTTGTGTCGGCAATTTGGGGTAATAGTCGTTTCTGGTTCCGACGTACCCGACGCCTTGTTTTTTCAATCTTACCTGGCTGACCGAGCCGTTACTGTTGGTGACGTTAACGGTGACGTAATTCATTTCGTCTCGGACCGAATTTATCTTCGCGTCAGCGGCTTTTTTGTCGCCTTCGTTTCCGAGAAAATACCCGAGACCACCGCCTACCGCTGCTCCGATCAGGGTTGCCTCGGTATCACCGCCTGCTAATTGCCCTACGCCTGCACCTGCTATACTGCCTATCGCGGCGCCGGTTTGTGCATCGTTTTGGCAACCAGCTATAAACGATAATACCAAAGTTACAAGTACCAATATTGAAATTGTTATTAAATGTTTAGACATTTTAGATGCCTCCTTTTCTCAAAAAGATTAAATCTCAAATTAATAATCAACTTAATCATCATCCTGGTCTGCTTTTATTTTTTCGGCCAGTTCGGTCAGCGTTGCAACCGCGTGGGTATTTTCAGCGTCAAAGTCTGCCTGATCGAGATGCTCTATCGCCTGGTCGATCTCGCCTGTGCCGAGCATTTGATAGCCCAGCAGAAGTTGCAGGTCGGTGTTATAGTTTTCCATGTCGGCTTTTTTCTCAAGTCGCTCGATGTGTTCTGTCAGTGTTTTTTCGTCTGGATATAGTCCGCGAGGATAAAAGACGCTTTGCTCATCCGGAGTGGATTTTTCAAGAGCTGAGCGGAGCACTTCGGCGGCGGCGTGGTATTGCTGATCGGCTAAAAGAGCCTGGCTGTATGCGAAGGGGAGTATTATATCGTCAGGTGACAGCTCGATCGCTTGTTCGATATTTTCGGCAGCGATGCTGTAATCTTCTGCTTCAAAAGCCTTGACGGCTTTGGCAAAAACTCTGTCAGCGTCGGTCTCGTCGGCTGGTTCGGTGGGGGACCGCTGTGCCATTTTTTCACGAACGTCGGCGAAAGTGGTATGATCGACCGGCTGTATCTGTCCGTTGTCACCGTAGTAGTTGTAAGTGTAATAGTTGTTAGTGTCGCCTCGGACTTCGTAGGGGACAGGGTCGTAGCCGTACCAGTTGTATGGGTGGTATCCATACCAATAGTATCGCCGATAGCTGTAGCTGGGCCAATAGCCTCCAAGGCTGATGAAGACATATTTGCGGTGGTAGTACGGGTAGACATAACGGTAGCTAAATAGGTTTCTTCGGTGTTTGTATCGTACAGTGTAGCGGTATTTAGGCCAGATTATCCTGTTGGATAAACGCCTGCGTCTGTTTCTAAAGCTGAGTTCGTGCCGATGACGTTTAGTGCCAACTCCGCGGTCCTCGAACGCTGGTCTATGATGTTTTCTTCCGGTGCGGATACTTCCGCGTCGATTACTACTGAAGGATGTTGAGCCTAAATTAATAGCTAAGGTGCTGTTACCGGCTGTTACGACAGTTCGGCTGGCAGGCTTAGTTTGTCTAAGCGTGTTGCGGGTACGGCCGGATAGTCTGCGTTTTAGAGTTCTTACATTGCGTGTTTCTGTTTTTGGCTCAAGTATTCCACGGCTGCCAGAAAGGAGGTGTATTATGTTAACACCTAACATGATCAAAAGAATTACGTTGTTGGTAATGATTTTGGTCCTCAGTTGTAACGTCACATCTGTCCAGGCAAAAAAATCGAAACGTTCCCGCCAAGCAGCAAATAAACCCACCGCAAAAGTGAAAAATAGTGCTGCCGCTCTGAACAAAAACGACAGTCGTCAAAAACATGGACGCGGGGAAAATGACAGATTCGAGAGAAACAGAAAACGCACTACCGCCAGGGTTCGAGGCAGCTTAGGGATATTGGAACCCCGCATCGGCAGACGAAGAGCAACCAGAGGCCAAATTAGAGGCAGCCGTGGAATACTTGAGCCAAAAACAGAAACACGCAATGTAAGAACTCTAAAACGCAGACTATCCGGCCGTACCCGCAACACGCTTAGACAAACTAAGCCTGCCAGCCGAACTGTCGTAACAGCCGGTAACAGCACCTTAGCTATTAATTTAGGCTCAACATCCTTCAGTAGTAATCGACGCGGAAGTATCCGCACCGGAAGAAAACATCATAGACCAGCGTTCGAGGACCGCGGAGTTGGCACTAAACGTCATCGGCACGAACTCAGCTTTAGAAACAGACGCAGGCGTTTATCCAACAGGATAATCTGGCCTAAATACCGCTACACTGTACGATACAATCACCGAAGAAACCTATTTAGCTACCGTTATGTCTACCCGTACTACCACCGCAAATATGTCTTCATCAGCCTTGGAGGCTATTGGCCCAGCTACAGCTATCGGCGATACTATTGGTATGGATACCACCCATACAACTGGTACGGCTACGACCCTGTCCCCTACGAAGTCCGAGGCGACACTAACAACTATTACACTTACAACTACTACGGTGACAACGGACAGATACAGCCGGTCGATCATACCACTTTCGCCGACGTTCGTGAAAAAATGGCACAGCGGTCCCCCACCGAACCAGCCGACGAGACCGACGCTGACAGAGTTTTTGCCAAAGCCGTCAAGGCTTTTGAAGCAGAAGATTACAGCATCGCTGCCGAAAATATCGAACAAGCGATCGAGCTGTCACCTGACGATATAATACTCCCCTTCGCATACAGCCAGGCTCTTTTAGCCGATCAGCAATACCACGCCGCCGCCGAAGTGCTCCGCTCAGCTCTTGAAAAATCCACTCCGGATGAGCAAAGCGTCTTTTATCCTCGCGGACTATATCCAGACGAAAAAACACTGACAGAACACATCGAGCGACTTGAGAAAAAAGCCGACATGGAAAACTATAACACCGACCTGCAACTTCTGCTGGGCTATCAAATGCTCGGCACAGGCGAGATCGACCAGGCGATAGAGCATCTCGATCAGGCAGACTTTGACGCTGAAAATACCCACGCGGTTGCAACGCTGACCGAACTGGCCGAAAAAATAAAAGCAGACCAGGATGATGATTAAGTTGATTATTAATTTGAGATTTAATCTTTTTGAGAAAAGGAGGCATCTAAAATGTCTAAACATTTAATAACAATTTCAATATTGGTACTTGTAACTTTGGTATTATCGTTTATAGCTGGTTGCCAAAACGATGCACAAACCGGCGCCGCGATAGGCAGTATAGCAGGTGCAGGCGTAGGGCAATTAGCAGGCGGTGATACCGAGGCAACCCTGATCGGAGCAGCGGTAGGCGGTGGTCTCGGGTATTTTCTCGGAAACGAAGGCGACAAAAAAGCCGCTGACGCGAAGATAAATTCGGTCCGAGACGAAATGAATTACGTCACCGTTAACGTCACCAACAGTAACGGCTCGGTCAGCCAGGTAAGATTGAAAAAACAAGGCGTCGGGTACGTCGGAACCAGAAACGACTATTACCCCAAATTGCCGACACAAGACCAACTACGCCCAGTATACGGCTTCTAACAGAATTTTTATTAGTCCCCTGCACCGCAGGGGACTTTTTTTTAAACCTGCGGCCGAGGCAGCAACCCTGCCCGCTCGACAAGTACCGGCGTTATACTCTCCCAGCCTATCGGCATAAGATGAACACCGGCAACGCCTTTGATATTTTTAATCTGTTCGATCATCTCAACACAAACCTTAACGCCCTCTTCTTTCGGGTCCTCAGCCGATTCCATCCGGGCAATCAGTTCATCCGGAACCGTTATTCCTGCCACATTATTTTTCATATAGACAAGCGCCCTGTGTGAGCGTACAGGTGTAAGCCCGGCCAGGATATACACTTTTTCGTGCAGGCCTTCATCGACAACCATCCCCATCCATTTGGCGAATCTTTCCATATCGAAAATGCACTGCGTCTGAATAAATTCCGCGCCTGCTGCTACCTTTTTAGCTAAACGCATCACCCTGAACTCAAACGGATCAGCGAATGGATTAGCAACAGCACCGATAAAGAAATCAGGCGCATGCTCTTTTATCTCATCGCCGGAAAGAAACTTCTTTTCGTCTCTCATCTTCTTGACCATCGATATCAACTGCATCGAATCGATATCGAAAACGTTTTTCGCGTCAGGATGATTGCCAAAACTCTGATGGTCGCCCGAAAGACAGAGCAAATTCTTCATCCCCATCGCCGCGGCTCCGAGAAGATCACTTTGCATAGCGATCCGGTTCCTGTCCCTGCATACCATCTGGATAATAGGCTCAACCCCATGACTAAGAGCCAGGGCCCCTGCCGCTATGCTCGACATCCTCACTATAGCCGTCTGGTTGTCGGTGATATTGGCACCATCGACGTTACCAACACAGTACTTAGCTTTCTTTTCTATAGCTCCGGGATTAGCGTTTTGCGGCGGCCCCAATTCAGATGTCACCGCGAATTCACCTGCCTTTAGAACTTTTTCAAGTCTGCTTGCTGATTTCATAACATAGCCTCTTCAAACTTTATTTTCCGTTGTCCCGCATTGGTGCTGGTTCGCCAATCTTTGCTTTGCCGCACCTGCTTGAGGTTCTCCAGCTTATCCAATTTTTTGAGCCTGTCATATATCAATTGCCAGACGCAGTCAATTTCCTTATCGACTTCGCAAACCCCGTCAGCCGAGCCGCCGCAAGGCCCATTCAGCAGTTTCTTCGCGCATCGAGCGATCGGACAAAGCCCGCCCGTCCAGCCCAGCACACAATCACCGCAGCCGGCACATCTTTCTTCCCACAACCCATGCTCGACCGGATACCCCATAAACTTCGTATTAAGCCCGGGAATAGTAATCGTATCTTCGTGCCGTTCACTCATCGTCTGAACACCAACACCGCAGGCTATCGACAGAACCGCATCGACATCTTTAAGCTGCTCTTTATATTCGTCGATAAACTCGTACTCACACTGCCTTTCCGGAGTAAGCTCAATTATCTCGATCGGATCGCCCTGTTTCTTTCTCGCTATCCTTATCTGCGAACTGAGCAGCTCAACCGCTTTAGTACCACCGGAAAAACATACGGTAACACATCCGCCGCAGCCCATCAGTATTATTTTCTTGTAATCTTTTATTGAATCGAGAATTTCATCGATCGGTTTTCTATCAGCAACTATCATAACAATTCCCTTTCCTTAAGAAAGTCATCAACTTCAGTAAGGTGCTTATTAAGACCAAGCTCTTTAGGTTTTACCCCAAACGCCAGGCCCATCAGTTCGGTAAAATAAAATATCGGAACATTAAAATCGGTACCGAATTTTCCGTTTATCTGTTTCTGTCTGCCGTCAAGATTAGCATGACACAACGGACAGCCGACCGCGATAACATCGGCATCGACCGCGCAAGCGTCAGCAAGAATTTTTTTAGTCAGTTCCAGTACCACATCAGTCTGCGTCAACGCGAAACTCGCCCCGCAGCAGAAAGTCTTTAAGTTCCAGTCAACCGTCTCTGCCCCGAGCACCTCTATAACAGATTCCATTTCCGTCGGATTCTCAAAATTATCTTTACCCGTAACTTTCGGAGGCCTCGTCATCAGACAACCATAGTAACACGCAACCTTGATACCGGAAAGTTTCTTCACAACTCTTCCAGCGATCGCTTCAAGCCCCACCTTTTCGACCATTAGATCAAGAGCATGCAGAACTTCGACATCGTCAGGAAAAGCTGCCTCGATAACATGCTCAACTTCTTTTCGCATCTCAGCGTTAGCCGAATGGACAGTCTTCAATCTCGAATAACACGAAGCACACGGCGCACAAACCTCTTTGAAATCGCCCATCTCTTTAGCTAATACCAGATTCTTAGCAGGCAAAGCTATAGACATCAACTCATCACACTGATGTGCCGGCGAAGAACCACAGCAGACCCAGTCGGCAACCTCAACCAAATCAACCTCAAGCGCATCGCAAACCTTACGAATCGACATATCATACTCGATAGCGGTTGAATGCAGCGAACAGCCTGGATAATATGCTATCTTCATTTTTTCAGCCTTTTAGCCCGTGAAAACATTTTCATCATCATAAACGGCTTCTTAAAAGAAGGCAGCAGTTTCAGCTTACCTTTTCTTATCATCTTCATACCAAGCGGCATATCTTTGAACGGATGCCCCGTAAAAACGTTCAGCGACCCCGTCAGCGCAACCTCATACATCCTGCCCATATACCGAAGTATCGTCATCCACAGCCAGTTGAACAGCCGAGCGTTTTTGGTATCAACCTTTATATTTTCCTGCTGAACAATAATTTTTACAGCGTCAGCCACGTGAGCAATATCTATATCCTGCGGACAGCGAGCGGTGCACGTCTGACACGACATGCAGTACCATACGGTATTACCCTTAGTCACCTCATCGATCATCCCTAACTGGATTTGACGCATCAACTCGGTCGGATTACCGTCCATAAACTCCCTGCTCGGACACCCCGAAGCGCACTTTTTACACTGATAGCAGAGAAACACATTCTCGCCACTAATCTCAGCGATCTTGGCAGCCAGTTTCGGATCCAGCTTAACGTTTTTTTTACCAACAATCTTCATTCGTATCAATTCAGTTATTAGTTTTTTATCCTTTTTTTATTCGTGTTAATTCGTGGTTAATCACTTTTATATTGATCGGCGTCTACAGGCCCAAGTTCTTTAATTCTTTCTGTCATCTCCTCAACGATCTCTGCGAACCTGCCGCCCATCGCAGAAGAAAGATTGAACATCTCTACCCTTTCTGGGTTGACACCAACTTCTGCCAGCAGCCTTTTTACATAAGCGACTCTTTTCTTCGCTCTCAGGTTACCTTCGAGATAGTGACATTGCCCTTCCAGACAGCCTGCCACAAATACCCCGTCAGCACCATCTTCGATCGCCCTGATCAAATGCAAAGTGTCAGCTTTTCCCGTGCAGGGTAAATGAATGATCCTGACACTTGGCGAATACTGCAGGCGCATCGCCCCTGCCAGGTCCGCAGCCGCGAAAGCGCAAAAGTTACAGCAAAACGCAATTATTTTCGGTTCAAATTCACCCATTT
>JBHPGW010000081.1:0-10405 GCA_042569785.1 Planctomycetota bacterium
GACAGCCGAAGCCGCAACAGGCATAAAGCGAACACGAAAAATTAAACTGCTCTAAGGACGGCCAGCTATTATTGCCGTTTCTGGAGATGATCAGCAGCACCGAACAGGCTGTCGACGAACTAATCGACGTTGTCGGCAAGGCGGCAATCGAGGCGGTGCTGATGCTCAGTGCTCAGCAGATCGCAGGCGACAAGCAGCCCGGCAAGGCTCGTGACGGTATCAGCTACCACGGCAGTCAGTTTGGGGTTGTCTCGCTCAGTGAACGTAAGCTGCGTGTTGAAAAGCCTCGTCTGCGGAAGAAAGGCAAAGGCTCTGGCAAGGAAGTGACAATCCCTGCCTATGAAGAGTTGATAACCAACAGCAGGCTCGGCTCGCGTATGCTGGAGATACTTATGAAAGGCGTATCGACAAGAAACTACAAGCATGTCCTGCCCAGCATGGCCGATACAGTTGGAGTTAGCAAGTCGCAGGTCAGCCGGGAATTTATCGTCGCCAGCGAAAAGAAGCTCAAAGAATTATGCGAAAGAAACTTTGCAGGTACCGACATCCTGGCTATCTACATTGATGGAATACAGTTCGGCGACTGTCACGTAATCGTGGCCCTAGGGGTTGATACAGGCGGTTCTAAGCATGTTCTTGGATTACGTGAAGGCTCAAGTGAAAACAGTCGCGTTGTTATTGATCTGCTTAATGATCTTGTTGAACGCGGCGTTAAGAATGACCGGCTGAGGCTGTTTGTTATTGACGGCAGTAAGGCTTTAAGGTGCGGCATTAACTCTGTCTATGGCAGTAAGAATCCCGTGCAGCGTTGCCGCAAGCACAAGGTTCGTAATGTTATGCGTTACCTTCCTGAAGACCAGAAGGATCAAGTCAAAAGTGCGATGAAGGCAGCGTTTTCAATAGATGCCGGTAAGGGTAAACAGAAGCTTAAGCAACTGGCCAAGTGGCTTGAAAATGAATATCCCTCTGCCAGAGGCAGTCTTCTTGAAGGGCTTGATGAGATGTTTACGATCAATGTCCTGGGACTGCCACTGCCGAAGACGCTTTGTCGGTGTCTGGGGACGACCAATGTGATCGAGTCTCCTAATAGCGGTATTCGCAGCCGTACGAGCCGTGTCAAGAACTGGAAGGATCATGCGATGGTCGTTAGATGGGTTGGTTCGGCATTGATGGATATGGAAAAAAGGTTCAAGCGGATCATGGGCTATCAGCAGTTGTGGATACTGGATGCAAAGCTGAAAGAATTGGCCCAAGATGAAATGGTTGACAATAAATCACAGGTAGCATAAACACTATGAAAAATGGAGCAGCCATCAAAACCTCCAACTATGGTTGGGGCATCGTCGACGGTAAAAGAATTATCACTTTGTTTTGTGGTTCGCAGCATATATAATATGTGAAAATTATGATTAGGCAAAGGATAATTATTACTGGTCGTGTTCAGGGGGTTGGATTTCGTCCTGCTGTTTATCGTATTGCGGTGCAGCTTGGGCTTGGGTGGTTTGTCTATAGCGATATCAAGGGGGCGATGACCGAATTAGGCTTAATCGCTCGATCCCACAATAAGATATGCAAAGTAGCCCGCACAATCGCTGACCTGGCTGATACCGAGCAAATATTCCGCCGAACACATCGCAGAAGCTATCAGCTATCGTAAGCTTGACAGGCAACTATGATCTTCCTGGGTTATTTAGCTGCTGAACATATGGTACGAGCAGCTTCGACAATATCTTCAACCTGTGGTATATAAAACTTTTCCATCGGCGGTGAGAACGGTGCCGGTGTGTTCGGAGCAGCGACTCGTTTGATCGGGGCCTTTAGCAGATCGAAAGCTTCTTCTGCTAAAGTCGCTGCTATTTCAGCGCCGATTCCGCTTTGTTTCGGGCTTTCTTCGACAATAACAAGCCTGCCGGTTTTAGCGATCGAAGCCTTGAGAGTTTCATAATCGAAAGGTATCAGTGTACGCGGGTCAATGACTTCTGCGTCGATACCTTCTTTGGCCAGTTCTTCGGCAGCCTGGACACTGCGATGCATCATCAATAACGTGCCGATGATAGTAACATCTTTACCTTCTCTGCGGATCGCGGCCTTTCCGATCGGTACCGTGTAATCGTCATCGGGGATGTCACTGGAGCCGTCAACCGCTCCTGATTCCTTACGAGCGCCTTTTGAGCCGTATAGCAGTTTATGCTCGAACATCATAACAGGGTCGTCACAGCGGACGGCTGAACGAAGCAGGCCAACAGCATCGTAAGCAGTAGCAGGACAGACGATTTTTACCCCCGGCAACGGCAGAAAAAATGTTTCCATATTCTGAGCGTGTTGGGAGCCTCGGCCTGTTACGCCTACCGGTGCACGCAGTACCATTGGGACGGTTAATTTGCCGCCGGACATGTAACGCATCTTGGCAATATTACTTGCTATCTGGTCCATCGCGCAAAAGAGAAAATCGCTGTACTGCACATCGGCTATCGGCCTTAAGCCCATCATCGCTGCCCCGCAGGCAACGCCGAACGAGCCGTTTTCCGCGATAGGGGTGTTTATCATTCTGTCTTCAAAATCTTCTTCCAGTCCAAGCGTAACCGTGAACGCACCGCCCCATCCACCCGGTATAGCAATATCTTCACCTATACAAAATACACGCTCGTCGCGGAACATTTCCTGCCTGATAGCTCCACGCAGAGCTTCTGCAATTCCTAATCGTTTCATGTTTACTCCACAAATAAGTCTTTAAGTGTATCTTCGCCTTTTGGTTCTTCCGCTGCCATCGCAGCCTTGACCGCCGATTCGATTTCCTGCTCAATATCTTCAGCGATCTTGTCAAACTCGCTTTGGTCAGCGATCTTGTCAAACTCGCTTTGGTCAGCGATATTTTCTGTCAGCAGATATTTTTCGAATCTTCCGATAGGTTCGTCTTTCAGAGCCTGCTGCCTTTCTTCTTTGGGCTGATACAGGCTTGGGTCTCTGCGGGAGTGGCCGGTAATCCGGTATGTCACCAGTTCCAATAGTGTAGGCCCTTCGCCCACTCTGGCACGTTCGACCGCTTGAGCGGCAGCTTCGTAAACGGCTAATACATCGTTACCGTCTACTCGAACGCCTGGGATATTATAAGCAGCACCTCTTTCGGCGATCGTTTGGGTCTTAAAAACACGGTCTACATGCGTCGATGCTCCGTAGAGATTATTTTCGATCACATAAACTACAGGCAGATTCCAAATAGCGCCCATATTAACCGCTTCGTGGAACGCTCCTTCATTGGTGGCACCATCACCCATAAAACTGACCGCAACTCGCTTTTCTTTTTTCATTTTGAAAGCCATCGCAACACCGGTAGCTATCGGGATATTTCCGCCGACAATGGCGACCGCAGGAACCATGCCCTTATCGAGATTACCGATATGCATCGAGCCGCCCTTACCTTTGCAGCAGCCGGTAACTTTACCGAACAATTCGCCCATCATTTCGTCAATGGTTAGCCCCTTTGCAATTGCGTGGCCGTGCGGACGGTGCGTGCTTGTTATTACGTCGTCAGAGTTAAGGGCAGCACAAACACCTGTTGCCGTTGCCTCCTGCCCCTGACACTGATGGATCGTGCCAGGCATGATCCCTTCAAGGAAAAGATACTTGACCCGCTCTTCAAACTGCCGGATAAGTACCATCTTGCGGTACAAGCCTAATAAAAATTCTTTTGAATACTTCTGAGCCATTTGTTCTCCATGTAGTCTTATCTAAAAATTTATTACTGGGGTACTTCTTCGCCAGGCTCGCCTACAAAAGCGATGGTGTCGCCGACTTTAACCTCGGCATCAACCGCAACCACCTGTTTGAGCAGAACACCTTTAGCGACCGATTCCAACTCGGTATTAGCTTTGTCAGTTTGGACTTCGCACAAGAAATCGCCGCGTTTTACTTCCTGACCTACTTCTTTGAGCCACTTGGTGATCGTAACTTCTTCAACCGTTGTACCCAAATCCGGCATCTTAATTTCCACTGCCATAATCTAAACCTCTTTAAAAAATGTTAACAACAATTATTCTTAAATTGTAAACGCTTCATTTACCTCTGAAACAATAACGTTCTTGCCATTTTCTTTTAGCATATCAATATATCTTGTCTTGGTGCCGGAGTCTGTAAATACCGTGTTTATCTGTGAGATGTCCAGCACCTTGCACAGCCCTTTTTGTCCGAACTTTGTGTGGTCGACCAGAAGCACGACTTCAGAACTTTTGGATGCGACTACCTGTTTTATGCGGAACCCTGCTACCGACGATTCGAAGGTTCCGGCTATAGGCGAAAAACCCTTGGTTGAGAAAAAGGCCTTTTCTATAAAATACTGCTGGGCCTGTTCTTCTGTATGTGACCCTATCATGCAATAGCTGACAGGGTCGTGCTGGCCGCCAAGATTTATTATCGAAATGTCCTTACCCTTGGCCAGTTCCATATGCACCAGCATCGAATTTGTCACCACCGTAATGTTGGTTTTTTGTTCAGCAATCCTTTTAGCCAACTCCCAACATGTCGAACTGCCATCGAGATATATTATTTCGCCCTGCTTGATATACTCAACAGCTTCGGCGGCAATCGCTTTTTTCTCAGCCGCCTGTTCTGCCAGGTGAGTAAGAACATCGGACTCATATATGTCCGGCGAAGCGCCTGCTATCTGAGCCCCGCCGATAGTCTTGATAACCTTGCCATCTTCTGCCAAACTGTCAATATCACGACGGATCGTCATATTAGAAACCTCAACGATACACTCGATGTCAGCGTAAGTAGCAGCCTTGTGTTCGGTCAGATAGTCAAGTATCAACTTTTGCCTTTCATTTCGAGTCATAAGCAGATTATAGCACGTTTTTGATAATTATCAACGCTATTTTGTGAAAAATTTTCATTTTTTCCTAAAAAGTTGTTGATTTTACACAATTTCTTTGGTAATTTCTTAGAAAGAGCTTGTTGAACGGATATACGGAGAAACAAATGGCTTTACAAAAGATGTCTCAAATTTTAAGCAAAGCCGAGCAAAACGGTTATGGAATCGGCTATTTCGAGGCCTGGGACATGTATTCGTTCGAGGCCGTCCTCGAAGCAGCCGAAGAGGAAAACGCACCAGTTATTCTCGGGTTCGGCGGAACAATGATGCAGCAAGACTGGCTCGGCCGTTTCAGCGTTGCTCCATTCGGGGCTTACGGCAGGGTAATCGCTGAAAACGCGAATGTACCGGTCGCTTTCATTCTTAACGAAGTTCTCGAACTTGACCATATAGCCCAAGGCGTTACCGCAGGCTACAACACGGTCATGCTCGATAGCTGTCACCTCCCCTTTGAAGAAAACGCCGCTATCACCAAAAAGGTGGTTGAGTTGGCCAGGCCCCACGACATCGAAGTTCAGGCTGAGTTCGGCAGGCTTCCCAATTTCGGTGAAGATGCGGCTGGAACTTTGACTGACCCTGACAGAGCAGTCGATTTTGTCAAAGCAACCAGCGTCGATTTTCTGGCAGTTTCTATCGGAAACGTACATCTGCAAACCGAGGGCTCTTCGAGCATTGATACCGATCGGCTAAAAGAGATTCGCAAAAAAGTTTCCGTGCCATTGGTCATCCATGGCGGAACAGGTTTCCCTGACGACAAAGTTAAAGAAGTCATCAAGATCGGTGTCAGCCTGTTCCATTACGGGACATTGATGAAAAAAGCGTATCTGGAAGAGACAGCCAAATTGCTAGCCGCTTTAGATACTGCAAATCCCGATTATCAGGCACTGGTCGGTTCGAGAAAATCGACTGATATGCTGATGCCCGCAAAAGAAAAAATAAAAGATATTGTAAAAGGGCGTATAAAATTATACGGTTCTTCTGGAAAAGCATAAAAAACGAAATTACAAAATAAAAGTGAAAGGGTATTCAAATGCCGGAAGCTGATGTAAGTAAAAAAGAAAAAAACTATTACACAGACGTCCCACAAAAAACACCTGGTTTTTTCCTCAAAGGTTCTTCAAATCTGGGTTGGGGTATGAAGCACCGCCTATCACAGGTCTTTAATCCAGCCTCAGGCCGTACCGTTATGCTCGCTTTCGATCACGGATATTTCCAGGGCCCAACGACTGGCTTGGAAAGAATAGATCAGACCATCGTGCCACTGGCTCCGGATTGTGACGCGCTTTTCTGCACCAGAGGGATACTGCGAACAGTTGTCCCCGCTGATACCACAACGCCAGTATTTCTCAGATCCAGCGGCGGACCAAGCATTCTCAAAGAACTTTCCGATGAACATATCGCTATGGACATCGAAGACGCGATCCGACTCAACGCCTCTGGTATCGGTATTCAGGTATTCATCGGCGGTGAACATGAAAGTCGCTCGGTATGCAACCTCACCAAATTGGTCGATGCCGGAGCACGCTACGGAATACCTGTAATGGCGGTAACCGCTGTAGGAAGAGATATGGTTAGAGATGCACAGTATTTCCGCCTGGCTTGCAGAATGTGTGCCGAACTCGGAGCTAATATTCTAAAAACTTATTATGTCCCTGATGGCTTCGAGACTATTACTTCATCCTGCCCGGTTCCGATAGTAATGGCTGGCGGAAAAAAACTTTCAGAACTTGATGCACTGACCATGGCATATAACGCTGTCCAGCAGGGAGCTTCCGGCGTCGATATGGGCAGGAACATCTTCCAGTCCGATGCGCCCATAGCTATGCTCAAGGCTGTCAAGAAAGTCGTCCACGAAAACATGAAACCACAGGATGCCCTGAACCTGTTCAACACCTTAAAGAACGAAAAGAAATAAGAGCCTAATATGAAAACCTTAGATCAATTGAAAAACATAGGCCAAACCATTAGCGTTGGCGTCCTGACCGCTGACATTATGAACCTTACTGCAGAGCTTGAATCAATCGAAGCCGCAGGCATTAAACTGCTGCACTTCGACATAATGGACGGCCATGTCTGGCCCAACATCACAATAGGCCCGTCTTTCGTTAAGGGCGTTAAAAGCTCCATGCTAAATGATGTCCACCTATTGATAGACAAACCCGAAAACCATATCGAAGCTTTTGCAAAGGCCGGCGCCGATATGATCGTCTTTGCGGTCGAATCATGCGGCGATATTGGTAAGACGTTGCGAGCGATAGGCGAAATGGAAAATGCCAATGATCCTGATAGAGGAATATTGCGAGGTGTTTCGCTTAATCCAGAAACGCCTATTGATGTCATCAGTTCCGTAATTGACGATGTCGATATCGTAGAGCTATTAGCCGTAAGCCCGGATGCGCCAGGAGAGAATTTTATATCGCAGTTGCCCGTCAGAATTGCCCAAGTGAAAAAGATCAAAGATGATGTTTTGATCTTCGTTGATGGCGGGATCAAGAAAAATAATATCGCTGAAGTAGCAGCGATGGGCCCGGATGTTATCATTACCGGCTCTGCCGTCTTCGACGGAAAAACCCCAAAAGAAAATGCTGAGTTTATGTTAGAAGCTATAGGAAAATAATATGAGTAAGTCACTCGATGGAAAAGTCGCTTTAGTCACCGGTGCCGCAGGTGCGATAGGGTTTGGTATATGTGAAGTATTGCTGGAGAACAGATGCACTGTCGCCGCAACGGATCTGCCAGGTAAAAGGCTCGAGCAGTTCGCGAAAGATATCGACAGAATCGTACCTGACAAATCTACAGGTATTGCTATGGATGTTACTGATACCGAGTCAACTAAAAACGCGTTTGCTGCGGTTATTGAAAAATATGGTAAGCTCGACATCGTTATACACAACGCCGGAATTGCCCATGTATCGAAAATAGTCGATATGGACATCAAAAAGTTCCAGCAGCTTGAAAATGTTAATGTTGACGGCACGCTTATCGTTCTCGCAGAAACCGGCAGAAAATTGATTGCCCAGGGCACAGGCGGTGACATTGTTATAATGTCCACCAAGAACGTTCCTTCACCCAGTGCCGGCTTCGGAGCATACAGCGCAACTAAAGCCGCATGTCATCAACTTGGCAGAATTGCCAGTCTGGAATTTGCCGAGCATGATATTAGAGTGAATATGGTAGCCCCGGATGCGGTTTTCTCAGAGGGGAAATACAAGTCAGGGCTATGGGATTTGGTTGGCAAAGACAGAATGAAGGTACGCGGTATTAGTGAAGATGAGCTGCACGAATATTACCGAAATCGCAATTTGCTAAAAGCTGCTGTCACCGGTCGTCATGTAGCTAATGCCGTAATGTTTTTCATTCAAAGGCAAACTCCCACTACCGGAGCAACGATACCAGTCGATGGCGGCCTGCCAGATGCGACTCCAAGATAGCTCTTTATTATGAATATGAGTAAACTGATTAATGACAAGGAGAAGTTATGAAGATCAAGGTCGGACTTTTTGCTGGTGGCATTGAACAGTACTGGACTGAAACCGGTATGTACGAACTGCCCGGAGTACTCAAAGCTGACGTTAAACGTCTTACAGAAATCCTCGGCGAAGAATTTGAAGTTGTATATCCAGGCTTTGCCGGCAACGTAGTCGAGTCGAGAAACATCGGCAAGGCAATTCGAGACAAAAATGTTGATATGGCCATAATATACCACGCTACATATCTCGATGATGCGATGACAATGGGCTTTCTCGATGAACTTGGGGATACGTTCACAGTCCTGTTTCATTCTCAGGGCTTTAAAACTTTTACAGAGCCAATGGATCTTACAGGAACAGGACGCTCCTGGGGCAATAACAGTATCGTACAAATACATGGAACATTCAAACGCTTAAGGCCCGATTTCAGATACGGCTTTGTCTTTGGCGGCTTTGAGAACCCACGCGTGCTTGCCGAAATTAAGCAATATGCATCAGCCGCAAAAGCGGTCAAAAATCTAAAAGGCAAACGAATTGCCTATCTGCCGCACCGCTGTATCGCTGTGCCTATGTACGACACTTTCCCGGACGACGCAAAGATGATGGGACAGACCGGCGTAGAAATAGATTTCCTCTACATCATCGACCTCTTAAAAGAGACCCAGGCAGTCTCCGATAAAGACGCTGAAGCTCTGACAAACCAATTGTACGAAAAATACGATGTTGTAGAACCGCCAAGAGAAGAGATACTACAGTCTGCAAGGGTTGCTTTAGGACTGGAAAGATTAGTCGAAAAGAATAACATCGATGCCCTCGCCATCGATTTCGCTTACGGCATGGTACCGCACATCGGCGCAATGCCCTGCGTTGGAATGTCACTGCTCTCAGATAAAGGCGTCGTAGTCTCATCGGAAGGCGACCTGTCAGTTGCCGTCGCGGGCCTGCTCACCAAGGACATCACCGGCAAGCAATGTCACTTCTGGGAACATCTTGGCTTCGATGAGGAAAACAACTGGATTATTGGCGGACACGAAGGAGGCTCAGCTGGCTTCAATCTCGCAAAAGAAGGAACAAAGCCGAAACTGCGCAACACCCAGTACATTGACTTTAGTCAGATTCCTGATTCACCTCTTTATGGTGTCCTGCCGGAGTTTATTACCAATCCAGGCCAGGTAACTCTGCTGACGTTCTTCCGTGACACTATTGAATACGAAATGCGTCTCGCATGTGGCGAGTCGGTTGACCTTGATCCGTTTGAAATACATTATGAGCACACGGTATTCAAACCAGATATACCCTTGAACGACTATTTCAAACGTATCGCCAAATTCGGAGTCTGTCACCACTTCGCACTGACACAAGGCGACATCAGAGCCGAACTCGAAAAGGTTGCTGAAATTCTAAAGATGAAAGTTCAATGTCTCACAGACCTGTAAAAAAACACAGTCACGACTAACTCAAAAGGTTCGGCGCAAAAAGCTTTTTTGATTTGTTACTACACTTCGCAAATTGCGCATACTTTTCCCCCCTGTTGCGATTTTTTGTTTTTTTGGTAGAATAATGCGGATTTATTTATTTTTGCGACCGTAGCTCAGCAGGATAGAGCATCGGTTTTCTAAAACATCATCAAAGCTTTGTATTTTCGTAAATGTTGTGTATTTCAGCATTTAGCAAGTAGTAAATATCGCAGCACCAAAACTTAAAATGGTCTAAAGAAAAATACTTGAATAATCGCGGCTTTGGTGGTTTTTTGGGGTTTTTGAACTGGGAGGAATGTTTGTTTTTGGGGTTTAAATTGGGATTTGTTTAATTATTTTTGTTGAAAAACCCGGAAAAAGTTGCAAAAAATCGCAAAAAAGCGCAAAAATTTACAAAAATGTGCGTGAAATGTGCGTTTTTTTGCAAAAAAGTGTATGAAAAGTGCGTTTTTTTGCATTTTTGCGCACATACCTGCGCAGATGATTGATTTTAGAATGAAGAATTTAGAATGTAGAAAACTTCGTGATCCTCGCTAACTGTTATGAGGCCATCCCTCAAGTACAAAATAATTTTTTTCTTACATTTCTAT
>JBHPGW010000082.1:0-10399 GCA_042569785.1 Planctomycetota bacterium
TGCGAAAGGATGGTTCAAATCATGTGGGTATACGAACACAAAAACTTAAAATGCTCTAATGTGATCCACATTCAACGTGGCGGCAGCGATGGCACACCGAAGGATAAAGAAGACAGGTTTGTCCCTATACACATCGAGAAGCTTAAACCCATCCTTTGTTCTCTGCCGAAAAAATTTGAACTGGTATTCCTTATGCCCGATGGCCGGCAGGTATCCGCCAAAAAACTGCGGCGTTATCTGAAAAGGTTATGCAAACAATGTGGCTTTGAGAATCCAAAGCAATACAAGCTTCACACTTTCAGGCATTTTTTCGCCAGTTACTGTGCTCAACAGAATCTGTCCTACAAATACATTCTTGAATGGATGGGACATTCATCCAGTGCAATACTGGATATGTACTTTACCATGAATGACAGACATTCACAGAATGCGATGAACAGCTTGAGTTTCAGCAGCAGCGAAAATGCAGAAAATAGGACAGTTCTAGGACAGTCAGGTATCAACATTCCAAAACCAGTTCTGCAAACTACACACTCCTAAGTACTTACAAAACCCCTCAAAAAAATAACGGAGAGGGCGGGATTCGAACCCGCGGTAGGGACAAGCCCTACACAGCCTTTCCAAGGCTGCTCGATAAGCCACTCCGACACCTCTCCGGCTTTATTAGTTTTAAGTTTTAAGTTCTTAGTTTTTAGTTCTTCGCGACTGAAAGAAACTTTGCAACTGTCGCTTGCAATCATCTTCCAATATTCCAGCAGTAACTTCCAGGCGGTGGTTGAGCCTTTCGTCCTGTACGATATTGTACAGGCTCTTTACCGCACCTGTTTTAGGGTCGTCACAACCGTAGACTAATCTGTCGAGCCTGGCCAAAACCAGTGCCCCTGCACACATTGGACACGGTTCCAGCGTAACATAAATAGTACAATCGTCCAGATGCCAGTTACTCAAAGCTGCTGCTGCCTGTGTCAACGCGATAATTTCCGCATGTGCTGTTGGATCCTGCAGTTGCTCTCTCTGATTATAAGCTTTGGCGATTATTTGTCCTTGGTGAACTATTACTGCGCCAACAGGCACATCCCCGTTCTCGTTAGCTATAGTTGCCGCGTCCATAGCAAGTCGCATAAAACGCTCATCTTGTTCGAGATCGCTCATAATCAAAAATAAATCAACAATCTAAAATCGCAAATCGGCAATTTAAAATACCCCCAAGGGGAGTCGAACCCCTGTCTCCAGGATGAGAACCTGATATCCTAGGCCACTAGACGATGGGGGCATTTTAAATTGCCGATTTTCAGGCAGTGTATCATTATTCGGCAGAAGCGTCAACCAAAGCTTTTGTTTGGGAAGAGCAAAATAAACAGTTGACTTATCGTTCTTTTGTTGAGAAAATGCTACACTTGTGAAAAAAAATTAACAGTTTAACCTATTGAAAGGGCGAAAAACATGAAAAGTTATCTGACAATACTGACTTGTGCAGCGATTTTGTTTTGTCTTATTTGTGGCGGTTGTCAAACCGAAACTGTGGTCGAAGACCAAATAACTCCAACTCAATTGCCTGACAAGCAAGCTGAACCAGTTAAAGTAGAGGTTGAGGTTGAGGCTGAGGCAGAAACCGTTGAAAAAGCTAAAGTTGAATCAGTTATTGAGCCTAAAGCTGAAATTGAAAAGGCCAAACCAGTCCCTGTCAAAGCTATCGATCTGGATGAACCGGCAGTTACCGTTAACGGTGTCGTTATTACAGAAGGTGAGTTAGACGCTAAGATCAAACCTCAGATCGACAAAATGATAGCGAGCCAAGGGCCAGACAGCAAGATACCGCCACAATACATCGAGCAGACCAAGCAAAGAGCTAAAACTCAATTGCTCGAAATGATGACCGTTGGTTTGCTTATCGACCAAGCGGGCGAAAAAGAGGGCGTTGAAGTTAGCGACGAAGAACTAAATGGACAACTCGAGATGATGGCATCTCAGCGCAAGGTCCCTGTTGAGCAGCTAAAGGAGATGATGAAAGGCAGCGGCCTTGATGCCGAAGACTTTATTCGAAAGTCCATGATGCTGCAAAAACTTATCGAAGTTCATGGCACCGAAGAGACGAACGTTACAGCCGATGAAGTCAAACAGTATTACGACCAGAACCCGGCAAGGTTCAGCACGCCTGAACAGGTCAGGGCGAGTCATATCCTTATAAAGCCGGAAGTTGAGCAACCCGGTGCCCAGCCGACTCCCGAAGCTAAGGCTGCTGCTAAGGCCAAGGCCCAGGAACTGTTCAAACAGGTTCAGGATGGGGCTGATTTCGCAACGTTGGCAAGAGAAAATTCAGGTTGTCCGTCGTCAAAGGATGGGGGCGATCTAAAGTTTTTCCCCAAGGGGCAAATGGTGTCTGAGTTTGACAAGGCGGCTTTCGACTTGAAAGTGGGCCAGGTCAGTGATGTTGTTGAAACTCAGTTTGGCTATCACATAATAAAACTGACAGACCGTAAAGACGCAACTGTTACTACATTCGAGCAGGCCAAAGATGATATAGCAAATATACTGATGCAAAATAAACAGCGAGAATTCACCGGCAGGTATATCGAGTCTCTAAAATCAGAGGCCAATATCGTCTATCCTGAGGGCAAAGAACCTCAGGCCATCCCGAACAGGCCGGCTGCAAGGCAAAGGCCTAATGGGAAAAAGATAAAGATTAACACTGGCAATCAAGCAACGCCAAGATAATAGTTGAGACAGATGTGCGTTTGGAGATATAAAATAGACCCGGATTAGATCAGCGCCGAACCGGCAAATGACTCTTCCATATCAGTGGAGTTGTTTTCGGTTTTGAGTTGTTCCATAAATAACTTCGCGGTCTTAAGCCTTTGCTCTGCGAGTTCGCGTACCGATTCGAATCTGAAGCTATCCTGCAAACGTGCCTGCCAGTATCCGTAATCTATTTTCGTTTTCCATAGCTGCAAGGTTTCCTTGACGCCTTTGTTTTCGAGACAACAACGTTTGAACTCATTGAAAATCCCGATAGCCCCCATATCATCGAGGTTGCGAGCATCAGAAAGTATCATAGCCTCTACTGATTTTGTGAAACGAGAGTGGCTTTGGCCGATGATAGCGATAATTTTGTCAATTTTTTCATTATCTACAGACCCACCAAGCGTTTCAGTTACCACCTGGGCTGAGAATTCCAGCAATTCTTCACTTAGACCATTGGCTTTTGGCGCATGAGTCCCTCTGTCACAGCTCTGCTGCCAACCAACATTGCTGAAATACGCTGCTGTTATCAGACAGAACCGGTCGATCTGAACTTGGGAATTATTTAACTCGGGTAACTGACAGATACACTCAACATTACGAACCAGACGCTCGGTATGATCCCAAAGGCAACAGCCAGCGGCTTTGGTCGCTGTTTTCCCGGTTAAAACCTTCAGGGCCAGGTCTTTTATAATTTCAAATTCTGCCATAAGCTCGATCCATTGAAGAAACAACCTGAAGTTTTTTAACAAAATTGTTACCGGTAGTCAAGCTTTTTTGCTTTTTACAAAATGGCCAAGTTTGTTGTGGTGACGATAATTTGCACTTTTCCGTAAAGGAAGCTATTTTTTTAATAAAATCTGGAGTAATTTGTTTGCAAAGGCCGATGTTTAGTGTATAAAAGACCCCAAGGATTTTCTGTATATCATCAGTAGATTTTTCAGCGATTTTTCAAGGATGAAATAATGGCCAATCAGCCGCGAGTGACGAAGGTTTTAGCTTACCTGCTCCTTTCAATGACCACAGGAGCCATAATCCTGTTGGCTCTTGGCAATAACCCCCCATCGGCCGGACCGTTTTGTCTTTCCACATATTATCGGCTGGACCCTGTTGAAAAATCGCTTCCCTCAAGAAATCCTATGTCGCCGGACAGATGGAATTCGATAGAGGTTTACTACAGCAACACAAAAGCCGGCAATATCAGGCAGTTGGCCGCGTTGAGCGGGCTGGCATCACCGGACGATATCAATTGTCATTTTGTAATATGTAACGGTTCCGGCGGAAGGGACGGCCAGATAATGGCTGCGGAAAAGTGGCAGAGGCAGTGGTCGATCGTTCCTTCACAGAAATGGTATGGCTCAAACCAGACGATCCGTATCTGTGTTATTGCCAACGGGAAAACCGTACATCCTACCGATTTTCAGCGAAAAAGACTCGACGCACTTATCGAAGTACTAAGCAGAAAGTTCGATATCCGCCAGCAAAACGTCTACCATCCAAGCAACTGGAAATAATTACCCGTTCTTCAGCTTTCCTCTTCAGTATCTCCATATGCAGATTCCTCAATTTCGATGGAATTGTCCTATTGTAAGCCTTTTCTGTATGAAAAAAATAGTTATAAGTTGCATTTTTTTCGTTGACAAATCAACGATTATCGTTACTGTATGTGTCATTTCAAGGAGACTGATATGTTAGATAATGCTATTGAGAAAAACGAACGGTTTCTGCGTTTCTGTGGCCAAATAGCTCATTTTTCAGGATTGATCCTTCTTTTTTTTGTATTCAGCACACTCGCTTATTCTTTATTACCACTATTTTCCGACTCCCCGGAGCATCATGTAAAAAATCTATATTTAGTGATTCCAAGGATCATCAAGCTGGCCTTTACTGCCTTATTATTACGAGGCATCAGTCAGTTTGTAAAATGCCTTTTTGAGATTAATTTCAAACCAAACTGGATCCTCAGATTTGCTGATAAGATCATATACCTGTACGCAATTTTTCTTTTAGTTAGCCTTATCTTAGCTGCTCTGTATAAAACGAGTACGATCGAGATATCTGCTCACCATTATTTTGTAACCTTGATACTCCCGGCAATGTTTAGAATTGTAAAAATACTGCTCTGGATTGGTGTTGGGCTGGTTTCGAAAAGGATCGTGCCTATTATTCAAGAATCAAAAACGCTTGTTTGAGAATTCAATTATGATACGTATACGCCTGAATTATTTATTATTAGATCGCCAAATGAAATTGAAAGAGCTCTCTGAAAAGACCGGCTTGGCGGTTAACAATCTATCGATCCTGAAAACGAACAAGGCACGTGCAATTCGTTTTTCAACTCTCAATCTTTTATGCAAAAACTTAAATTGCACACCCGGTGAATTGATCGAGTTTGTTTCAGATGACGATTAAATAGTCACCCCTCTTAAACTAACCGGTTCATGGCTGTTTTTCGATTCGCCTAAGGATCGAATAAGCCGGCAGTGGCTTATCCAGTATGACAAACTGAGTATTGTTTACGAAATCTACTTGCCCCGATCTTTTAGTAACCAAAGGACTGGGCATTGTAACTTCCTTGATCGACCCGTCAGGGCTCAGGGCTTCGAGTTTATCACCGGCGTGGATCTTGTTTCTCACTTCCAGAACCGCTTTGCCCTCAGCCTGCTCTTCAAGAACATTGCCGACAAATATCGAATCGCCTACCGACGCTCCTGTTTCGATACTATAGTCTTCCGGCCCTATCGCCCCCTTGACAAAACCAGCCGAATAGCCTCTGTTTGGCACTTTACGCAGAAGTTCGAGCCCCTCTTCGCGGGTAAATTCTCTACCGTCAATTATCTGGCGGTAAAAGCTGACGATAGCGGCAATATAATGGATTGTTTTCATTCTGCCTTCAATTTTAAATGAATCGACGCCCGCCTGTGCAAGAGCCGGAGCATACTCAAACAGCGCCAATTCCTTCGAGTTGAAAAGGTACAGCCCTCTTTCATCTTCAAATACCGGCATAAATTCGCCAGGCCTTTTCTCTTCCACCAGTGCGTACTTCCATCGACACGGATGTTTGCATTGCCCTTGGTTGGCGTGGTAGCCGGTAAGGTAGTCACTGATAGCACATCGCCCCGAATACGAAAAGCACACCGACCCATGAATAAATACTTCCGTCTCGATCCTGCCTTTACAATGGTTTTGTATTTCCAGTATCCGATCCAGTGACAGTTCCCTTGCCAAATTCACCCGACTAGCGCCGAATTGTTTATAGGCAAGCGCCGCCTGATAGCTGGTGACATTCGCCTGGGTACTAACATGGATAGACGCCTTGAGCCCAAGTTTATTTAGCCCGGCCATCACTCCGATATCAGAAACAATAAACGCGTCAGCCCCCATCTCATCGAGCGTCCCGGCAATATGCCCGATCCTCTCAAACTCCTCAGAAAATGGATATATGTTCAATGTAACGTATCCGAGTTTCCCGCGCTCGTGTAAGAATTGCAGACCAGCCGAGGCGTCATCAAAACTAAAGTTCCCCGCAAAGCTTCTCAGCGACCCGAACTCGGCCCCGAAATAAACCGCGTCAGCACCGTAGCGTACCGCCCACCTGAGCTTTTCCAGATTGCCAGCCGGTGCCAGCAGTTGAGGCTTTCTTTTGTTTCTATCCACCAATCCATTCCCGAATAATGCGAGGCCGAGCGTAGCGGAGCCTTGCTCAAGACACTTAGCCGCGAATGCCGCCGACAGTGATTATAATCCATCCGCCAGCAATTCGCAACATATCTAAGCGAACCTAAACCCGGAAAAGTATTACCAATGTTTCGGTTGACACATAATTGATTATTGGTAAATGATTATTTGTTTGAGATATGTGGTTTTAGGTTTTTGTTGTGATCCTTTTTAGGTAGTTTATTTCTGTTTTGGTAAGAGCTCTGGCTTTGCCTACTCCTACTCCTCTTGTGTTTAGCCTGCCTATCCTGATGCGTTTTAGGTTTTTTACGTCGAGGCCTACTTTTGCTAACATTCTGCGTATTTGTCGGTTTAGGCCTTGACTAATGGTCATTTCTATTAGTGACTCTTTGCGGCTGCGTTTTAGTATTTTGACCGAAGCCCGGCCGGTCCTGCCTTCAGCGAGCCATAGACCTTTTTTGAGTTTCTCAACCTGTTCGCCCACGATCATTCCCTTTACGCCTGCGACGTAAGTTTTTTGCAGTTCGTATTTAGGATGCGTCAGCTTATTTGTCAGGTCGCTATCGTTGGTAAGAAGTATCAGGCCGGAAGTGTCGGCATCGAGTCTGCCGACGCAGAAAATTCGTTCTTTGGTATTGATAAGGTCGATGGCTTTGCGCCTGCCGCGTGGGTCCGCGTTTGTGCAGATAACACCTTTGGGTTTGTTCAGGAGGAAGTAGACCTTTTCAGCGGCTCGTATCTTTTTGCCGTTAACGGTTATTGTATCCGTGCCCGAATCAGCGAATGCCGGCAGCGTATCGACTACTTTACGGTTGACGCGGACAACGCCTTCGAGTATTAGCTCTTCACAGTTTCTGCGAGAAGCGACACCGGCAGCAGCGAGAATTTTTTGTAATCGTTGTTTCGGCATAAAATTTTTATCCTCTTTATCTATGTTCAGTAGGCGGTGATACTATCGAGATTTAGCCCGAGCTTATTGGCGTAAATGATGGCTATACAGACCAGGGCCCAAAGACAAAACCCGATCTGGAACGGCCGATCCTTTAAAATAAGCTGAACGGGGCCGGTGAATTTACCTTTTTGTATCAAGGCACTAAATCTGAAAACACAGTATAGTACTAACGGGGTGGTGTAGACCAGGTTATTGGTACCGAACAACTGGAGTGTTCTGTCGTCCATCGTATAGAGTAAAAAGCATACGATAGCCAGCCCACTGGTGACGTCGAGCATATGAGCGAGCAGTTCTGGTGTGTAGCCTGCGAGAGTTTTGCGGAAAGATTCGGCGTGCTCAGCTAAAAATTCTATTTCGCTACGTCGTTTTCCAAAGCCCAAAAACAGACAAAGCGCGAACGTACAGATGATCAGCCATGGTGAGATAAATACGCCGACAACGATAGCGCCCGCTATCGCTCGGAGGCAAAAACCGATAGAGATGACTACGCAATCAAGGATCATCATCCTCTTAAGCAGTAATGAATAGAGGATCATCAGTACGATATATATCAGGATGATAGTTGCCAATTGATGGACAAGAAAATAGGCGGAAATAACAGCGACAACAGCACAGATAATTGCTATTACCACGGCTGAGCCTATGCTTACGGTGCCTGTTGCGATGGGTCTTTTTGATTTTAGCGGGTGTAATCGGTCGGCATCGCGATCTACGATATCGTTAAAAATGTAAACGGCTGACGATGCGAGGCAAAAACAAAAGCATCCGCCCAGTGCGCTGGCTGTAGCTAAAAGGACGTCGTCAATTGGGCCTATGAGCTTTTTTCCAAAGACAAGAGCGGCAAAAACAAACATATTTTTTGTCCAGTGTGTCGGACGCATTATAGCAAGATAATTTTTCATTTTTTATCCTTGCGAAAAATATTCTTATACCTAATTTTTCTGGACCGCCATTGACTTGGCATTTCAAAGGAATTACTATATATAAAATATAATAGCTTGTACAGGATAAAAGCTAAAAGGCTTTGATGTATGTATGCCAAGACCAGAATATATAGTTTTTTCAGAAGGCTTAAGATAGAGTGAAATATTGAAAATGAGTGTTACTGGCAAAAAAACCTTATGGACGATCTTGATCCTTACGGCTATTGTTTTGCTTGGATTGATTCTAAGAATATCATATCTGCGAGCGATTGTTGACAATCCAGATTTCAGCTATCCCCAGATGGATGCCGGTTACCACGATTATTGGGCCAGAGCAATGGTAACGGATAATTGGAGTATCCCCACAAACATAAACAGCTTTAGTGACCCAGAGATTCGTAACAGGGCTTATTTTCGTCCTCCCGGTTATCCGTTTTTTCTGGCCTTTACATACTACCTCTTTGATGGCAGTTACTTGGCCATAAGAATTTTTCAGATGGGCATGGGATTATTGAATTGTGTTTTAGCTTATCTTTTAGGCAAAACTCTGTTCAAGCGTACAATCGGATTGATCTTTTCCGCTTTCATGTCGGTTTATTGGGTGTTTATTTATTTTGAAGGGGAATTGTTAGCTCCGATACTGCTTGTGACATTGGGTCTGTCACTAATGCTGAACCTTTATCATTGTTATGAGAGACTTCGATTTTGGCAGGTGTTTACGGTTGGTATTTTTCTTGGTTTATTCGCCCTGGTTCGGCCCAACATTCTGCTGTTTAGCCCTGTAGTTTTTGGATGGATGTGGTGGATAGGCAAAAGAAGGAACTATGGTAAGCGTATAATTATACCTTTATCAGGAGTAGTTTTGGGAGCAGTATTGGTCGTTGCTCCGGTTACTATTCGTAATTACCTTGTCACTGGTGATCTTGTGCTTATAACTTCAAACGCAGGAATTAATCTTTATATTGGTAATAACGAGATGTCTGATGGCTACTCTGCCGGCATTCCGGGGTTGGAAAAGCTTGTCGGTTCGAACCGGTGGAAGAGTTCGGACTACCCTAAAATAGTACGTGCCTTTGAAGCGTTAGAAGGCAAAGAAATGACAGACTCGGAGATGTCGGGCTACTTTTCTAAAAAAGCGGTTGATTACATTTTAAGGCATCCCGGAAGAACTTTGAAACTTGCGGCAATAAAAACACTCCTTTTCTGGGGCCCAATGGAAGTCTCGAACAATAAGGAAATTTATTACGAAAAGAAAAACTCCTCAATACTACGTTGTATTCCAGGGTTTCCGGTGGTTCTGTCAATTGGTATTCTCGGATTGATCCGACTGTTCTTAGACAGCAAGGTCCGCACCGGAAAAAAAGATACTGAAGCATTGGTGAGCCGAAGAGAGTTTGAGATAGCCATACTAATAGCGATTTTCGTTGTCATTTACTTTGTGTCATTTTTACCTTTCTTCGTCGCTGGGCGATACAGAGTTCCTTTGATACCTTTTCTTTTGCTGTTTGGTGCCTATGGTTTATATCGCTTAATCGCATTGGCTCGCCAGAATCGCCTGCGCAGCGTTGTATGCTGGGCGATAACATATATAGTTCTGTACATGTTAGCCAATATACCTATCGCATCTTATAGGGCAAGTCTTTCAGAGTGGCATGATGCACGAGCGATATGTTATCGTTTGGCGGGCAGATTTGACCTTGCTGCTGAGCAATGCCGTGAGTCAGTTAAGCTAAAACCAAATAGCGAAAAAGCTCACCACCGCTTAGCGGATATGTTCTTTGAGCTTCGTAAAAATCAAGAGGCAATCAAGCATTATAGTAAGGCTTTGAAACTGAAACCGGGCCAGGCTGAGGTACATTACAAGCTGGGCATTTTATTGACATCATCCGGCAGGTATGATGATGCGATCGACCATTATCGTCAGGCTCTCCAGATCGAGCCCAACAGTGCCGATATATATTGCGGACTTGGTGTTGCGCTTAGATCACAGGGCAGAATTGACGAAGCTATCAGGCATTACCGTAAGGCTCTGGAAATCCAGCCGAATTATGGTGATTAAGCAACATTTTTTCTGTAAATTCTTTTTTTGCCTGAATTAGCGGATTCG
>JBHPGW010000083.1:0-10334 GCA_042569785.1 Planctomycetota bacterium
AGTGTAATCTGCTAAGAATCGTTAAGACCATTTACACAGTTAAATGAACACACCCTTGTTGGTTCTTCTGTAAAAAAAGCTTTTGAACAAGAGATTGAGCCTGCTTTTATGAATTCCCGCTTAAATTGTAAGCAGGAGAACAGTTAAAGCTTTGTCAGAACCTCAAACCCTATAAACCTATCAAACAGAGCAGTCTTACAAACTGTTTTCCTCCGTAAGGAATATTTATCTTCTTTTGCATAACTGCATTTCAAAAGCCCAAACTGCTCCAAAGGCTTAACTATCCTTGCTTCTACTAACCAACTATGCTCGTCAAAATCACTTCTCATTTTACGATTAGCCTCTATCTCTTCAACTACATAAGGTAATAATAAGTGGTTCTTCAGTTCTTTAATATTAACAGGTTTATCTGCTATCCTGCTCAACTGATACAATGAATAAGATATAGTATTTTGAATACAGTCCAACGAAGAGAAATTATCAACATATCCTAAATTGAATTTTTTGAAGTAAGTATAAAACAACAGAAAAAACAAATTACCAGCATTTTCATTTTTGAGCAATTCAGTATATTTTTCTTTTACTAAAACCTTCCTTTTTCTTATATGAATAATACCAGCTAATTCACAGATTATCCTGACTAAGTGAATTTGAAGAATATCTTCTTCATTTAGGACTTTATTTATTTTTTCTATTACGAGTTTTTCCTGTTTCCCTATTATTATTTTATCAAACAGCTCTCTAACTATTTTTCTGCTTAAGTTGCCTTTTACTGTTGCTGTATTTTCTTTTTTTAGTTGTATAAGAGTATTAAGCAATAGTCTGGAGTTATGAAAAAAGGTAGAATTAGTTAAATCGTCTATAGATAAGTAGGCGTTGAACTTAACTGCACAGTTGTCATCTTCCCAGTTTGCATGTACTAAACTGGCTATTTGTCCAGTAGATAATTGAACTTTTGGTATTTTATCTTTATTAAAAGCAATCATAGCAGGATTATACACCAAATAAAATGGTATTTGAATGAAAATTCCTTAGTCAGAAGGCTGTGCTAATGAAAAGAAGCCATAGTTTTTTAAAAACCGGTTGCAATTATAAGCGATCTTTTGTACAATTACAGCAGATTACTTCGGTTGCAATAATTGTTAAATTATCTTTTTGGTGTTTTATTTAAAGCGGATTCAACTCATAAGTGCAACTGAGTCGCCAAAATTGTGGTGAACTGGCATACTCTCTCACTGGATTTTTGTTACCTCAGTTAAAGGAACACTTATGAGAGAGTACAAACAACTCACCGAAGAGGATCATATCGAGATTTATGCGATGAAGCAAGCAGGAAATGAACAAAATATAATTGCCGCAGTTCTGGGCGTTCATCCCAGCACTATCAGCAGGGAACTGGCACGCAATACCGGCCTGCGTGGGTATCGCCCTAAACAGGCTCAGCAAGAGGCTTTGCATCGAAGGTTTACGGCCCATAAAGCGGTTAAAATGACGCCGGAGACAATTGACTACATTGAAAGTAAGCTGCGTGAGGAACATTCGCCCGAGCAGATTGCCGAACGAATGAAGCTCGACCCTGGATGGCATGGCCCAACGGTCAGCCATGAACGAATTTACCAGCATGTATGGCAGGATAAAGCTCGGAATGGTATGCTATACAAGCACCTGCGGATTGGCGGAACTAAGCAGCGACGCAAACGCCGAAACAGCAGGGATATGCGTGGAACTATCAAAAATCGGGTAGGAATCCAAGAGCGTCCCAAGATCGTAGAGCGAAAAATTCGCATCGGTGACTGGGAAGGTGATACAGTCGTCGGCAAGAATCATCAAGGGGCTTTGGTGACACTGGTTGACCGCAAAAGTAAGCTGATGCTGATTGGCAAGGTAGATCGTTATACCGCCGAGGCAGTGAAAAAGACAATCATCAGTTTGATGGAGTTGCTTCCCATGCGAAACTATACACTGACTGTTGATAACGGCAAAGAGTTTGCAAGTCACGAATCGGTTGCAGATGCACTGCAAATTAAGGTGTATTTTGCTGATCCATACAGTGCCTGGCAGCGGGGATTGAATGAGAATACCAATGGTTTGATTCGTCAGTATGTGCCCAAAGGAAGTGATGTTCGAACGCTGACGAACGAGCAGGTACAGCACATCATGAATCAGCTGAATAATCGGCCGAGAAAAACACTTGGCTATTTGACTCCAAATGAAGTATTTTATAAACGTAAAAAATTAACCGGATAATAAAACAGGATTTGACTCAGTTGCACTTGAGAGTTGAATCCGCTTAATTTTTGAAGGCTATTGTGGTAGACTTTTAATGGCAGTGCCGTACTCAAATACTAATAATTTTGCGGAAAACGTAAGTATCGCAGCAAATATTTTTACTGAATATGGAGATTATCTTAACGCCGTAATTCGCAGCAAGGTTAAAGAAGATGCTCAGGCAAATGATCTATACCAGGATTTTTTCCTCTCCCTTGTTTCCAAACCTCTGCCAGCAGACGTCCAGAATATCAAAAGTTACCTCTATAAAGCAGTTACCCGGGATATTTATGATGAATCTCGAAAAAAGAGCAGAGATGCAGCTCTAATGAAGAGATATGGCGATATTCTCACTCATTCGAGTAAGAGGAGAGAAAAAGCGGTTTCAAATGAAGAACCATTATACCAAATACTCGAACTTATTGAGCGAGAATTACCCTCCAGCCAGCAAAAAGCGATTAATCTACGATATAAGAATGGATACGACATTAAAGAGATTGCGGAAAAAATGAACGTTAACAGCAAATCCGTCCGAACATATATCTATACAGGGTTAAAAAAAGTTCGCCTGTTTTTACGGGCAGACCAAAGGAGATCGCAATGATAGCTTCTAACTCTAATTCATTGTGTAGTCAGGCTGAACCGCATTATTACGACTACATCTGTGGCGATAACCGCGAACAAATCCCGGAGCTTATTATTGACCACATCGGGCATTGCCCCAACTGCGGCAGGCAGATAGAGAATCTTAAAGGAGTGCTGCAGGATGTTGAAGATAACGTCGATTCGCATGAGAAACATCTTAGAGATGTGACCACTTATATGCTGCAGCTTCATTTTGCTTACATTGGTAAACCTGTAGGCTGTGATACTGTAAAGACTTTTCTGCCCAGTTTGTTAGAGCCTGATTTAGAGGTTAAAATACCCACCCCGATAACGGCGCATCTGGACAATTGCCAACAGTGCTGTGACGATTTACATACTATCGAGCAATTGGCCCTTGACCGTAAACAGTTGAAACGACTAACTCAGCTCTTTGTAAGTAAAACCGACGAAGATACCGTTGACTGCTCTGATGCCAGGGATTCTATCGCCTCGATAGCGGCTATGGACTGGAGCCGGGTTGATGCTGAAACACTGAAACATTTATGTAAATGTTCTGCCTGTCGAAGCCTGCTTTATCAAAAGCGGCAGGAAATGCTCGAGTCTTTGCCGGGATACGATCTATCGCCTGATTTTCCATGTGAGGCAGTTCAGGAATCTTCGATCTTCGATTATTGTTTCCCATACGACATCGATCCTGCCGGCGACGAATACGCGATGTTCCGACAGGGTTTTACTGCGCATCTGCGGGACTGTCGGATGTGCCTGTCTAAAATCCAGCAGCTGCACGAAACTATCGAGACAATTATAGAACGATCGGAATCCGAAACTGTTACAATATTCAGTCTCGATGAATCCGCCCAAACAGAAACCGCCGCTGAATATGATAACCCTTATGCCGGTTTTCCGGTAAGAGTTAAGTGCCTGAGCCGAGAGGCTGTAGCCGCCTTCGATGAGCAGGATGAACCGACAGAGTCGAGCATTGATTTTACCGCCGGCGTAAAACGCAAGGCCCCGCCGAGGACCTTTGTGACGAGATTATTCAAATCAGGCTCTGTTGCGGCAGCGGTCATATTGGCGGCGGCGCTGTTTTTCTTCGCTGCGCCAAAGGCGACAGCGATAACTGTCGAGAGCGTTAATAAGGCAATGAGTAAGGTCAGGAATTACTATGTCGGAAGGTTTGATCCGGAGAAACAGAAATTTATAAGCGAACGGTGGATATCGAAGAGCTTGGATATCCGCTTATACAAGACCGAAAGAGAGATGGTGTTGCTGGATTACGATAAAAGCACGAGAAAGTCAAAAAAGTTCGATACCGGCGTGGTCGATACCGAAACAATGTCGTATGACCAGATCGCCGCTCGCAAAAAAAGGCCGAAAGGCATATTGGGGATAATACCGTATGATAGTAGATCCGGCCTGCACATCGATTATGAGTGGGACTGTGTGACAGGGCAGTGCCCGCAGGCCGCCATTGACGGCTTCGAGGTCTATGATGTCAAATGGACACAAAAGTCTTACAATGACTCAACAATATTTCGTAAGAAGCGGCTGTTTATAGACCCCAAAACAAATCTGCCCCACAGGGTCGAAATCTATAGAAAGTCAGCAATTGAGAGAAGATATGAGTTAGCAACTGTGATAACGGTAAAATATCTAAAAAGCAGGGATATCCGAAGGGCACTGGAGGAGAATCCTTTTTAACCCGTGACCCGTGCCCCGTGTGTGTATTCTGACTTCTGTCTCCTGAATTCTAAATTCTCCTTCCGTGGTTATTATTCGTATCTCGTATTGCGTGAAGCGTGAAGCGTAATTGTACTTCATTTCGGCAGCCAGAGGGGGCACAGGTTCCTGTAACCATCTTCGGCCTCTTCTACGAGCAGCTTATCGGCTTTGATGCGACTGACGTGGCCGTCGACGTATCCGGCGTTGACGGTTTTGTTGGGGTGCCTGCCGTCTATCGCGTCATCTATTTGGCCGGGCCAAAAATTGGTCCTTTCCTGATTGATACTGAGGCCGGGTATATAAGCGGTATGCTCTATCATCGTGGTAAGCGTTAAAGGAGATTCGGCTACGGCGTGACACCAGTTTATCATGCTGTAGCCGCTATCGACTATCAAAAGCGTCTGTTGGGGCATGGGGATATCTATCGCGGACAAGGACTCTCCAACGAAATCGCGCCAACTCCACATACCTGTCCTGCTCTTTATGATGGACTGGTTTACACCGTAATTTCCACAAAGGACGTCTCTGTCAAAAATTGAGCCTTTCAGATCCTTCGACGGGCACAGAAGATTGGTCCCTTCGCCGTTGTTTTTTCTGGTATAAGAAGTGATCTGACTAAACCACCACCATCCGGCCCGGTCGTAAGCAGCCTCGCCGGGCCAGCCTCCCGGAGGCGGCTTGACGTGTGTATCGTCAACGGCGTATGGGAAGCGCTGATTTGCGGTTTCGTATATCTGCAGGCCGAGCAGCAACTGCCTGATATTCGAGCCGCAATAGACGGCCTCTGCATACCGCCTGCCGCTTTGCAATGCGGGAACCGACAGGGCCATTAAAATGGAAATTATGGCGATAACTACTATCACCTCGATAAGTGTAAATCCTGCGCACTTCATAGCACTTATCATAATACCCGCTATCCGGCAGGTCAACTCACAAAATACCAGGTATATGAATTTATATTAGCCACAGAGAAAAGATTAGAAAAGGGGCAAAGTATCAGAGGCACAAAGGGAAAAATTAACCACGGATTAACACTGATTTACGCGGATTTTAAACGAGATACGCTTCACTAGATACGAGATACGAATTATAATCCTGTTATCCTGTCAAAAAAAACCGGCACCGCAGAATGCGGATACCGGTTTTTTGAATTCAAAGCCCAGCGCCTCAGCGATCGGTGTTTTTGTTTCGAAAGTTCGATATTCGAATTTCTAATTTTATCTACTTATCACAACCGGTTATGATCCGGCGGATAATCGTACTTATTTACTGCCATATTGAGCTGCGGCAGCTAATTACAGGCCCTCATATAATAAAATGTCCAGACTCCGGAAGGCGTACACATCTCTGACTCAGGAGGGTCTTCCACACAGCCGCTTTTCCTGTACCTTTCCATAACCGGCATACCGCAACTGCCGCCGATAGCGGATTCACAGCCCCACCTTAACCAGTAGATGTAATAAAAGTCATCGCAATCTTCTAAATCTTCATTGTAGAAGCAGTATTCTACCTGGTAATCCTGCAGCATTGCCGTACAGGTATAGCCGGTGCCGCCTTTGATATTAGCGAGTTCGGTATCGTCGATCTCGGTGAAAGCGGCTGAAATAGCGTCATTGGAGATCAATAGTGCTACCCCTTCGCTCCAGTCCATACCAAAAAAGCCGATATCGGTGCGATAGTAGAATTTGTTATTCGTCAGGTCGATGATCCTTACGTAACTGTCGTCGATACTTTCAAGAACGACGAAATGTTCCTTGCCGGGGATATGCAGTATCACCTGACAGCCCTGCAGGTCACTTAGTGTATCGATATCCGTCGTAACGGCCCGGCAGTACAGGCCCTGTGACTGGGCGAATTGCTTCATCGCCCAAAGCGTAGTCTTGTTATCCGGGCCGGCTATCAGTTCTTCAAGCTGGGTATCGGTTACCGGTTTGCCCAATTGAGAAAGAGCATGTTTCATCGACGCCGTCGCGCAGTTCTGCGGCTGCGCACCTTCTGATGAGGCATAGATAAGTCTCTCGGCCAGAAGCTGCTCGGTGTCGATCAGTTCCGAATGATCATACCTGAGAGGCTTGTCCGTAAGCGAGGTGATATACTCTGTGAGCGTATCATGCTCGTATCCAATTTCAAAACTCTCGGCACCGGGTGCATTGCCGTCTATCGAGGTAATTTCCCACAGATCGCGAGCTAATAATCTCTCCGAGCCGATCTCGAGTTGTGTCAACTCGATAAAGCCGGGGATCCATCTGCCTGAAACTAACCGGTAATCAGAATATTGCCTGGAAACTATCTTGTCGCTGCTTATTACCGAGCATGACAATACGGCATAGTTCTTTGCAGTATCCAGCAGCAATCCCACTATTTTGCCGTTTGCCAAATCCAGCGTTAGATTTATTTGTGTCTGACCGCCAACAATATTCTCTGTCGCGGATGAATCAATAGCGACAAGATTGCCGTTGGAGTAGGGACCATATCCCCAGGGAATGATACCTGCAGTTAACGGGCCATTTACGACGTGCGGCACATTATCTGTAGCGTCGATTACCGCGTTATCAGCCGAAGATGCGTAAGTGCTGTACTTTTCGCCGTCCCAGGCGAATACCCGCCTGTCGTTCCATTGCATGGCGAATTGATCTGTCATGAAGTTGTCCGCCAGGTCAATGCCCGGTGTTACAGAATCGGTACGTGAGTTCGCGTTAATTTCCCAGTAAAATTTTTCACCGTCATATTTTACCGTTTCGGTCGAGATCATTGTAGATTCGTTGGACAATTCATAGCGGGTATTAAACGGTATCGCGTCAAGTTTGAGCTTCTGCCAGGTTTGGGTTAATTCCTGCTTAGCCGGATCGGCTTGATATTCGGCGATGTTCTGGTTAATTCGATTGTTGATCTCGGTCGTATCTGTTGTCTTTGGTGCCTTGTATTGCTCGTGCACCGCTTCGATCGAACCTGCGGATATCCAGGCCTTTCTCGGCTGATTGGTTAACTGCTCAAAGAGTTGCAATATCTCCGCTCGGTCCAGTTGCTTCTCTGCCAGGGCGGTACCATGGACAGAGAGCAATAGAACAAATACAAAGAATAGAATTTTTCGACTTTTCATAACATTCTCTCTTTCTCCCCCCCAACTGCGTTAATAAAAAACCCATTTTGACGGGCCACTGCCCGATTTAATGGTCAATAATTGTTTTATTTATCATCGACCGGATCAGGGACTTGCTTTTGTTACTTCTGAGGATCGAAATCGCGAAAAATACATGATAGTGTCAAGAATTCTTCTTGCGACGATAATTGAAGAAAAGAAAGCTCCATATGTGAGGCGATTCTCAACTCGAAAATATTGATGGTTTTTTTGTAAATTTTTCAAAAAAAATTAAAAAAAGTTAACGCAGGTGAGATTTGAGGGGGGAGAGAGAAAGAAATAATCACTTATAAACCGTGGGCAGGGCATCATTTGTGAGCAAATGCCCTGCTTTAGTCAATGTGACTTAATTTATAAGTGTAGGGCAACCAGCAAACGCCGGACTAACTGATAACCGGCTATTGAGTCTTTTCAAGCCAATAATCCGTAAACAACATTAAGTCGTTAGCGTCAACGGTGCCATTAATATCAAGGTCGGTTCCCTGGCAATCGTTTGAATCGCCGCAGGTCGTTTCCTGCCAGTACAGAGCAAGTGTTGCAAAGTCGGCAAAACCGACCTTAGTGTCATTATTGAAATCTCGTGTCCGGACATGAGTGAATGGAATATCGTATGCGAGAAAAAACCAATCGTAGAATCCTACATTACAGTCACCTATGCCTATCGCTGTATAGTCAACAAAAAACCAGTCGCCTGCATCGCCTTCTCCGGTAAAACTGATCCCGTCAACCTGATAGAAGTCATCGTTCCAATTATATGCATACGCTATCTCACTTGCAGCTTCAAGAATCGCACCATCATAACGATTTGTGCTTTCATTGAAATCTCTGGCTGACAGTACTCCATAGTCACTGTACACCCGTTCAATGGCCAGATCGCAGGGTATGTAGCTGTCATTAGCATCCGAACTGACAATAATGGTAAGTTTGGTTCCAACCATGATGTCTTGATATTCAAGAGGAGTATTGCCGTCAGCCAGGCATACCCTTGTTGAAAGCGCCCCTTGAACCTGTGGGGCCATGACAAAAAACAACATCAATAAAATTAACTTCTTCATAACATTTCCTCCTCCTAAAACTCGATACCATATTTATCTCAAAAGAGCACAAAATTCACATTAAAAGTATTGCTCGATAACATCCTTCTTCTGTCCTGAGAAAGAACCAAAAACATTATTAACGTAAGTGACATATAGAATTGGGGTGATGCTACCCAAAAAACACAAATTCGTTCAAAATCTTCCACCGCTTCCTCCACAAAAACGCAGAAAAACAAAAGACAAATTATTGTATAGTGAATAGCCGCCCAAGTCAAGAAAATAATGAAAAAATAATGGATTCCCAGATGGATTTGACAGCAAAGTGAAAATCGGTCTAAATCTGTTGTTTTTGGCGAAACCCTATGGTGACCTCATTTGTTGTTTGTGTGATCATAAACTTTAAGAGGCTGTGAAGTTGCTTATAGCTATAGCTGTTGCATAGATTCTTTGCCGTAAAGATTCCGGCTTGATAACTTTCACCTGATCTCCATAGCTTAAAATCCAGGGTGTTATTTCATCAAGTCCATCGATACGAAATTCAATTATCGCAGAACCATCATCCTCAAAGGTAACTGTCTGTGTTTTGTGCCATTGTGAACTGGCGACCTCACTGGCGATTTCAGGTACAAATCTTAACTTGACATTATGAAGTCTGCCCTCTTTTAACATCAACCATGCACGACCAATATAATTTGATATGTCAAAATCCCTATCCTGCACGAAACATTTATTTCGTATTTTTACCTCAGCAATTTGATCAAGACGGAAACTACGCATATCCTTGTGAGTACTCGATTTGCCGATTACATACCATTTGTTTTCATTGAATAGTATATGGTGAGGATACAAATCAAATGTTACCGTCTTTTTTTTTGATATCGAATTATAGCGAACGTTAACTATTTGTTTTTTTAATATGGCTTGCTGTATAAATGTAAACAATTCATAGCTGATATTTTTCCTTGTACGTGGACGAGCTTTTACGGAGATGTTTGCAAGGACACTGTTACAATATCGTTTTGTTTTCTCAGGTAGATTACTTTCTATCTTAAGTGCGGCTTTCAATGCCAAATCACCAAGCGGTAAATCAATACAATCTTTGAGCTTGTAAACAAGCAAAAACAAACTCAATGCTTCCGGAACAGTTAGGTCCTGTGGAGGCATAAAAAATTCCGAATCTATCCTATAAGAATGATTCTTATTATCATAATAGCATGGTATACCTGCTTTTTGTAAGTTTTTTAAATCTCGAAAAACCGTGCGCCTGCTTACTTTAAACATTTCAGCCAAACCATCTACTGAATAACATTGACCTGTCTGTAATGTTGTTATTAACTGCAACAATCTGTCGATCTTTTGCCTTTTCATTTTTGTTGTCTCCTTATAAGCTAAAGTTATTAGCAAACTGAAAGCAACGGCGCAAAAGCACTCCTCCCACTCTCTATATCCGGAATCATCCCGGCTGTCAAGGTGCAATTTTAATTTTCAATCTTCTGCTGTTTGACTAAGTGGAATGCTCCCCGAAAACAGTACCAATTAAAGTGAGAGTATAATCGATAAAT
>JBHPGW010000084.1:0-10171 GCA_042569785.1 Planctomycetota bacterium
ACTCCGCCGTGAATATCAATGTCACCGCCAAGCTGTAACCCGATGCGTGTATTTGTCCCTCCGGATTCGAGTTTGCAATCGGTCTTGAATATAAGTATCCCATTGGCATCCGCCTTGGTATACCAAAAACCGGTACCATAAACAGAAGGATCAGCTGTAAGCTTCAACGCCTGCGACCCGTCATGGCTATAGCCGGCGAGTATCTCGTTAGGCCCCGCCATACCGAAAAGCTCCCAGCCTTCATTAAGTTCATTCGGCTGCCAATCACTGGTAGCCGAATACCCCTCGAAATCCTCCGGATTAGATTCCCTGGCCAGTTTGAGATTATCTACGCGAATTGTACCGTTAGAATTCCTCAGCCAAACAAAATTGACAGGACTGTTCCAAAGAAACGGAATCTCGTTCGACCAGCCGTTCATCGCCTCGCCATACCAGCCGAAACGAGCTTTTGTTCTCTGCGTGTCAAAGTTCATAATCATTTCGACCGAAAACCATCTGCCCACGATCTCGCCAGTTGAACTCGGCCATCCGGGCATATACTCCTGATAGACATTCCAGTCCATGTCTCTGCACCATACCGATGCGCCGCCAGGCGTTCGCAGTTCCACAAAGGCACAATTACGGCCATTATAATCTTCGCCGATCTCAAAACTTATGCGAGCATGTCCGTCTGAAAGCACTTCCAGCATACCGTCAAAAGTAAACTTTAAAATCCCTGAGCCATACGCTGTAGCGTGCCAGATACCGCTGGCATTGTCGCTGCTCCACACCTGCAGGGCCTGACTGCCGTCGGGACCACCAGCCGAGAGTATCTTCAGGCTATACTCATAGATAAAATCCGACCACCCTTGCTCAACTATGTTAGGTTCCCAGTTCGCATCAGTTGCGGTAGGCGGATAGCTCTCGAAATCCTCCGGGTTCGACACCCCGGCAACCGCCGGCAAAGCCAGAAAGAACACCATTAGAATTACTCTCTTACACATAATCACAATCTTTCAGAAAAAATGCTGAAAAATTATCCAGTTTACGCCATCCCTCATTGACGTTCTTAGCATACAAAAGCCTGCGTCCGATATTATACCAAAAAATCGGCATATTTGTCAATCATAAAACTGCAACCTCTTTTGCTAAACGGACTTAACAACCTTAATATCGGTTTGTTTCACCCTTGACTATAGCGTAGAACCCGATTATAGTTGCGGCATTATCATTAATTATCCAGGAGAGTATTATGTCACAGCGAAAGATCAATGAATGGGATTTGGCCAGCACCAATCTGGGGCGTATACGCAAGAGAAACTACGAAGTTGCCGTTCTGCCTATCGCTGCGATAGAGGCCCATAACCGCCATCTCCCGCAAGGCCAGGACTACTTCCACACTACATACATCGCAAAACGCTGCTGCGAACAAGCATGGCCAAAAACAGAATCCGTCATCGCACTGCCAGCCCTGCCTTATGGCGTCGACTGCAACCTAAGCGATTTCCCACTGACAATACACGTCAGCCAAATGGTACTTGATGCAATGGTCACAGAGATCATAACCTCACTGCGTAAACACAACATCCGCAAGATCGTCATCCTAAACGGCCATGGCGGCAACGACTTCAAGCCGCTCGTTCGCCAAATTCAATCCGACATGGACGTATTCGTATTCCTCTGCGACTGGTGGAAAGTAGGCCAGGATAAATACGACGAGATTTTCACCAGGCCCGACGACCACGCAGGCCAAATGGAAACATCGGTAGCAATGCACCTCTACCCGGAACTGGTAGAGACAGATTCCGCAGGCGACGGCAAAGCCAAAGATTTCAGATTCGAGGCACTGCAAAAGGGCTGGCTGTCAACAAGTAGAAACTTCGCAAAACTAAACGACCACTGCGCTGTAGGCGACCCATCGGGAGCATCACCAGAAAAAGGCAAAGCGTACATCAACCTTGCATGTGACCGTATAAGCCAGTTCCTCATAGAACTCGCAACCACCAAAATCGACGAAAACTTCCCATACAAACCGTAATACCACAGCACAACTTAGCACTAAAAAATACTCTTGACAGCCATTTACAACAGTGGTATAGTATAGAAATAATTTTTCAAATAATGGTTTTTAATATGCGACCGCCTGCCCAAATAAAAGATTGGCTTTCAATAGAAAAGATGTTTCAATGGCTTCAAAGTGCTCCTGACGAGAAGTCCTATAAAAGACGTCTTTGCATCTGGCTAACCCATACCGGCAAACTCCATGCCAATAAAGTAGCTGACATTCTCAATGTTTCGACACAGGCAGTCTGGCTCTGGATCGGTCAGTACAATAGATATGGCCCATCTGGCTTGAAAAGAAAAGGCAGAGGCGGAAGACGATGGGCATTTCTTACTTTAGAGCAGGAAGCCGAACTGCTAAAGCCATTTGTCAAAGATGCCAAAAAAGGTAAATTGGCTCAACACCTTATGATCAAAGATGTTATAGAACAAAAACTTGGCTCAAAAGTATCGTCAGCCTACGTTTACCGACTACTTAATCGCCATAATTTCAATACCATTTATGCCCAGTCAGGCAATTCCAAAAAAACTAAAGAAAACTTCGAGAAGCTATCTCGTCCATGGCTCAGGAATATTTAGTCTTTTAGTTACCATTTCTTTATCCTCTATAATTGATGTATAAAAAACAATTAGCCTTGACCCTGCGATCATTAGTTAGTAGAAAGGAGGTTTTCAGTAAGTATAAGGAGAATACAAGATGAGTGTTATAGACAGCTACATAGACAAAATAAAAGGCAAAGCTCTGAGAGTTGTTTTCCCAGAGGGCAGGGATGAGCGTCTCATCCAGGCGGCTCGAAAACTAAAGGATGACGGCTTGGCAGAACCGGTTTTGCTTGGCTCGGCGGAGCAGATCGCCCAAGCTACCGCAAAAGCAGGCGTCGACATCGCTGACATCGAAGTCATAGCCCCAAAACAAAGTGACAAGCTCGAGAGCTACGCTGAAAGTTACGCTGCCAGACGCGATGGCATCAATGCCAAGATTGCAAAACGAATTATCTCAAAGCCTATGTTCTATGGCGGAATGATGGTCTCGACTGGTGACGTCGATACAATGGTAGCCGGCGCGGCCTCGGCCACCGCTACCGTCATTCAGGCTGGCACGTTAGCCGTAGGACTTGCCGAGGGCATCAACACTGTATCGAGTTTCTTCCTGATGGTCATTCCGGATTTCCTCGGCGAAAAGGACAAGCGTTTCATCTACGCCGACTGTGCAGTCAACATCGACCCGACCGCGGAGGAGTTAGCGGATATCGCGTTAGCTTCTGCCAAAAGCGGAGCAAAACTCTTGGGCGAAGAGCCCCGCGTAGCGATGATCTCGTTCTCGACCAAGGGCAGCGCATCAGGACCAAAGGTTAGCAAGGTCGTCAAAGCACTCGAGATTGCCAGGGGACACGAACCCAACCTGGCAATAGACGGCGAGTTCCAGGCCGATACCGCTGTTGTCCCTGCTGTCGCTGCAAAGAAGGTCAAAACCGAAAGCGCAGTAGCAGGCAAAGCAAACGTACTTATCTTCCCCGACCTCGATACCGGCAACGCAAGCTATAAGCTAACCCAGTATATGGCAGGCGCAAAAGCCATCGGGCCGTTCCTACAGGGATTCGCAGCACCTATAAGCGACCTTTCTCGCGGAGCCAGTGTAGACGATATCGTAAGCACAACCATCATTACATTAGCACAACTATAAAAGGACACGGAAAATAAAATGAAAGTACTTGTAATCAACGCCGGCAGTTCATCGATCAAGTATCAGCTGTACGAAATGCCGCAAGCCGAAGTCCTCGCTAAGGGTTTTGTTGAGAGGATCGGCGAAGCAGACTCGATGCTGAACCATAATTATAACGGTACCCCTTACACCGCTAAAGTCAAAGCCCAGGACCACGAAAAGGCAATGGAGATCATACTCGATACCCTCGTCGATGACAAAGTAGGCGTTATGAAAGATATCACCAACATCAAAGCTGTCGGCCACAGAGTCGTTCACGGCGGAGAAGAATTTACAGGCTCAATGCTGATCGACGATAAGGTTATTGCCTCGATAGAAAAATTCGCCGACCTTGCACCACTGCACAATCCGCCAAACCTAACCGGTATCCGAGCCGCACAGCACAGCCTACCAGACGCCAAACAGATCGCATGCTTCGACACAGCTTTTCACAGCACCATCCCCAAGGTCGCGTACCTATACGCACTGCCTTACGAACTGTACGAAAAGTATCATATCCGCAGATACGGCTTCCACGGCACAAGCCACAGATACGTCGCCCGCAGAGCCGCAGAACTTATGTCCATGAGCAAAGATGATGCGAATATAATCACATGTCACCTCGGTAACGGCTGTTCGATCGCCGCGGTTAAGCAGGGCAAATCGGTTGATACCTCGATGGGCCTTACACCGCTCGAAGGCCTGGTAATGGGAACACGATCAGGTGACTTCGATCCAGCTATACTGTTTTACCTGGCCGACAAAGGATACAGCGTTAAAGAGCTTAACACGATTTGCAATAAAAAGAGCGGACTGCTCGGCATAACCGGCGAATCAAACGACATGCGAAACCTGGGCGAACTTGCGGCTAAAGGCAACAAGCGGGCTCAGCTTGCGATCGACATCTTCTGTTACCGCATCAAAAAATATATCGGCGCTTACACTGCCGTTCTCGGCAGAGTCGATGCGGTCGTCTTCACAGGCGGAATCGGCGAAAACGGTGTCGACGTCCGAGCTAACATCTGCAACGAAATGCAGGGTGTGGGCATCGAACTCGATACGGACAAAAACAAGGCAACTTCGAGCGAAGACAGAGATGTCAGCAGTGACAACAGCAATGTAAAGGTATTCGTCATCGCCACAAACGAAGAAGCAGCTATCGCAAACGACACATACGAACTCAGTAAAAAATAATTACCAATTTTTAAGAAAGGAAAGTCTAATGAGAGTGATCATTCAAAACGATTACAAAGCCGTAAGCAAATGGGCCGCGGCGTATGTAGCAAACGCCATCAATACGTTCAAACCAACCGCCAAGAAACCGTTCGTACTCGGTCTGCCTACCGGCTCAAGCCCGCTGGGAATGTACAAGGAACTGGCTCGACTCAATAAGGCCGGCAAGGTCAACTTCGCAAACGTCGTAACTTTCAACATGGACGAATACGTAAACCTGCCAAAAGAGCACCCGGAAAGTTACTACTCATTCATGTGGAACAACTTCTTCAGCCATATCAACATCAAGAAGTCAAACGTCAACATCCTTAACGGCAACGCCAAAAATCTCGAAGCCGAATGCGCTCGCTATGAGAAGAAGATCAAAAGTTACGGCGGCATCGAGCTGTTCGTAGGCGGCATAGGCCCGGACGGTCACATCGCTTTCAACGAGCCTGGCTCTTCTCTTGCAAGCCGAACACGCGTAAAAACTCTCACCGAAGACACCATCATCGCAAATTCACGCTTCTTTGGCAACGACTTAAGCAAGGTACCGAAAACAGCGTTGACCGTCGGCGTTGGAACCGTAATGGATTCAAGAAAAGTTATAATCATAGTCAGCGGACACAACAAAGCTCACGCCCTCCAGGAAGCCGTCGAACATGGCGTCAACCACATGTGGACACTCTCATGCCTACAGCTCCACCCACACGGCTCGATCGTATGCGACGACGCCTCGACAGTTGACATGAGAGTAAGCACAGTAAACTACTTCAAGGACATAGAAAAAGACAACCTCGACCCCAGGAAGATACTAAAAGGCTAACCCCCCTTTGAAGAAACTTAAAAAACAAACAAAAAAAGTCTTTTTGTTAGCCCCCTGCACCGCAGGGGGTTATTTTTTTACATTTGACCAAAAAAGCCAAACGCTGTTGCTTTTACAACTCCACACTATTTACTTATTTTTTTAATATACTTTCTAATTCTGCCACTAATCCTTTAATCGCTTTTCGACCTTTCGGGGTAATTGTGCAAAATGTCTTCGGTTTACGCTCGATAAATATTTTTTTCACCTTGATAAGTTCGGCTTCTTCTAATTTGCGTATCTGAACACTCAAATTGCCATCGGAGAGCTTTAAAGCCTTGCGTATATAGGTAAAATCAAGTTTGTCACCACCTATAAGAAGTGCTAATATCCCAAGCCGTGTACGTGACAAAACAAGTTCGTCAAATTTTGAAGGATTGAATTTATTCATTCGCTGATGCCAACTGATCCGGCCTGCTGATTCTCTTGCTCCTGTTTACGGTAATTTCTCTGTATGATTATAGCAGGAATGATCAATCCTGCTGCAGTTGCCAAGCCAAGGATAATATAGCTGTAATCTTCTATAAAAAATGCCAGCAACACCCCTATATAAATCCCAATTCCGCCGAAAAGCCATTCTTTTGTATGAAAAACACCAACTATGCTCAGAGAAATACTGAATAATATTGCAAAGAGGAATCCTGGATCTCCTGCACAGTAATTATTGAAAGCCATGCCCAGTATACTCCAGGTAAGGCCGTGCCATACCATGGTAATGATCAATACACAGACAAGCTGTTTTCTTAGATGTGAAACAAAACCTGCTTTTTTATCACGTTTGATTATTAATCGCCAAGTGATAAAAACATAGCACAGTCCAAATGCCACCAGAGGAAGAAAAACAGCCCATATCCAATTAAAATGCTCATGTCTTATAAAATGTATCGCGGGATAACTGACCAAACAAATTACTCCCCACATAATCATGGGGTGAGTGTCTGGATTGACCTGTTTGTAAGTCTTCTCTACAGCTGACCGCATAAATTTAAGATCATCGGTAGAGTTTTGTTCTTCCTCAATGCCTTGGCATTCAGACATTGGCTCTTCATGTGAATTTTCTTTTCCCATTTTCTACGCTCCTTTCTTTAAGTAAAGTACTTTATAATATAAAGTAAAAAGCCAAAATGTCAAGAAAAAAATTATTTTTTTTGAAAAAACCGCAAAACCCTTTCTCTTGCCCCAAAAAACCAAACGCTATTACTTTCTATAATCCCCAACGGACCCGCTGCGACACATCAAGGCTCAATCACATAAACCGCAGCATCGTTTCTTTGAGGCAATTTAATTCTAAGGCCGGCGGTCATAAGCTCTAAGCCGGTCAATGGCTCTGCTTTCATTGAAGACTTATGCTCAACCGTGATCGAATATTTGCTTTCAGCCTCAAGGCCGCGCAGACAAAACGTTTTCTCTTCGCAAGCATCATCGAGCCGATATACACACAGCAGGGAAACTTTGCTTTGAGGGTTGTTCAACTGTATCGCCGCCCAGCCGGTATGGTCATCTTTAAGTTTAACAGGCGTAAGCAAATGGGCCGTGGAACCGACAATAAATTCCCGCCATTTCTTATAAAACTCTGTATGATAAAACAGTCTCTCTTTCGTCTCTTTCGGCAAGCCGGCTATATCCCCGCTAAAGCCGAGCATCCCCGCCAAAGCCCCCCTCACGGCAAAATCTACACCAACCGTCTCGGATAGCTCCCAAATCGCACCGCAACCTGCGGGAGTGACAAAACTCATTGGAGCTTCATCAACAGGCAAACCATATTGAGGTATCGACTTGCCAACCGCCCTCAAAACAACCCATTTGGTAAACCGGCCCGGAGGCAATCTTAGAAGTGTCTGCTGATAAATTCGCAGAACATCTGAAGGGTTGACGTTATCACTCAAAAAATGGCCGTCAAAATGCCTTAGTGAACCGATCTCCAAACGCAAACCTCCGCTGGTACAACCTTCAAAAAATACCTCCGGATACTTTACTCGAAGTTCATCCAGCAATTCATACCACTTCCCGCAGTAATTTGAAAACTCTGTTCCATAAGGATCGATACCAAGCCTGAAATTAAAATCAATTTTCATCCACGCAAGATCGTACGTATCAACAAGCCTGGACATTTCCGAAAGGATATAATCATAAGCCTGCTTTTTAGTTAGATCGGGATAATAGAAATCGCCGGCGCCTTTCAAAAACCAGTCGGAATTCTTTTTTACAGCGGGAACCGTGGCAAAATTACGTTCCGGCTCCATCCAAAGCCCAAAACTCAGGCCGGCACGGCGAACCTCCTCGGCAAAATCAGCCATTTGACCCTTAAATGCTGTTTTTTCTTTTTCACGCCAGTCGCCGACCTGATGCTCCCAATTTCCATCTTCAGCGCCATACCAGCCGGCATCAACCACAAAAACCTCACAACCGATCTCCTTAGCCGCCTCAAGTTGTCCTCGAAGCCTCTCAACTTCGAGATATTCAAAAGCATCGAACCAGGTATTGTAAACGACAGGCGCTGACGGCTTAGCGGTCTTGATATGATTTTCCAATAAAAACCTATGCAGTGCGGGAGCGGCGGCTTCGACAACACCTTCAGGTAAAGATTGAATAAGAATTTCCGGCAATTCAAAAGTTTGGCCCGCAGAAAGGTTCAGATCCAAATGTTCATCGGACAATCCCATTTCCACTACTACAAATGGAGATGAATAGTTACCAACCGTATAGGGCAAAACTTTTATCACCCAATTGCCGCGGGGAAGAACATGGAATGCTATGCCCTTGCGAGTATCTTTGTTGCGCAGGCACATATAAGGCGTTCCACCCTGCGTAGTTCTACCCCCTTCACTTCTAAGCACTATGCCGCCGTGAGTAATGTCCTGCAATACTCCCTGATTTTCATTACACCAACTGCTTGCCTGACTAAAAATTTCATAATTGCCGGGAGTAAAGACAAACCTGGCCAGATAGCGAGACAGGCTGATACTTTCTTTGCCAATATTGCAAATTGTATCCTTTCGGCTCCAAACCCCCGTCCGGCCGCAAAGCTGCCAGTTTGTTTCAATACGGATATGCCCTTGAGTATCACAAAAACTAAATGAAGCTGAATTTTCATCGAAACCATGTTTCACTAAAGACATATCGTCTGTAGAAAAACTGCCAATGCTCGAATCAAAACTGATCAAGCCCTTTATAGCTTCAGGGACAGCATCTTTGCCCTCGAGGCCGCAAGGCAGATCAAACAGCCGACTAAGACAAACTTTCTGCTCTTCGCCAATTTGAAAAGTTGTAATGTTTTTACCCTGAAAATCAAATTTCATCTCTTGTCCCGTCATTTATAATCGCATCCTCTCAAAAATATCTCACAAATCTTCATTTACATATACAGGAAATTCCCATGCCAATTCTTCCCAGCTAAAGGGAATAACGTCAAATGACGCTTCCTTATTATGCTCTTGGGCGATTTTACTGATCTTTTCAAAAAACTCCACAAGTTTTTCCAGACCGCAGGCTGTGTCAATATTCCATATCGCAAGGTCATTGGCGCCATCGGCAATACACTTATCAATATCATCAAGTGTTTTGGGCAAGGGCTGGTTCAATATCTCGACAGGGCTTATCATCGCCGAAAATTTAGTTTCCGGAAGAACCGCAAGGATTTTTTTAATGTCGGAATGATAAGAGCCCTGCAAACTGCGAAGACCCGGAATTTTACTGTAAGATTCCGCGAAAGGCTCGGTCTCTACGTCGCAATGGTGCAAATCACAGCAAGGCTCCCTGCCGTTGATCTTTGCCGCGTATTCGACACAATCAATATCATACTGACATATCATTTCATCATAGAGAGCAGGCGACATCATCGTTACATTGCAGTTGGCCAGAGGGAATCCATCAATAGGACCAAAAGTTTCACTTATAAATTTATATGCCAGGCACATAGTTTCTTTGATAACACCAAGATAGTGCTGAGTAAATTCCTTTTCTATCATAAGGTCGACATAAAAATCGGCTCCACGCATCATAAATGCGTTATTGCTAACGCTCGCCAAATCTATCATCTGAGTAGCGACCCCGTAACGGTCAAGCCGCTGCTGACGATGTTTGAGGATCAATTCACCAATGGCAGTATCAGCAATATCAACAGGTTTAAGATTCTTCAGCTGTTCGACTGACATAGCTTTCCAGGCATAGCCCCCAACCGGCTGAATCTCAGTATCCATTCCCAACGCGACCGCTATAAGCATCGTATGAAAGGGCATAACCTGAGAAAGAAGGTTTTTATCAAGAACCGGCTCCGATTTGCCAATTCCCAAATCTCCGAAGATAATATGTAGGCCATCCTGAGATCGGTATAATGATATTGAATCAAATTT
>JBHPGW010000085.1:0-9946 GCA_042569785.1 Planctomycetota bacterium
ACTCAGCCTTAACCTTACGCACTATTTCAGCAGAATTAGCTTTCACTTGCATTATTTGCTGATCGGCTTTGCTTCTGACCTGTACTATTTTACCCTCTAACTGGGCCTTGATCGCCGTTACTGTTTGTCTGTAGCTCTTTTCTTTTGCAACGGATTCGCTTTTAAGTTTGGCTATCGATTCTTCGTACTCAGCCTTAACTTTTGATACCGTCTGCTCGGTCTCGGCTTTGAGCCTGACTATCTGGTCTTCATAATCTTTCGACCTGGCCCGCGTTTCGGCTTTCAGTTCGCAAATCGATGCTTGATAATTGCCTTTTTCTTTCGCCAATGATTCAGCGGCATCTGCCCCCAGCTTCGATATTCTTTCTTCAAACCAGGCCTTAGCATTAGCGATGGATTTTTCCGCGTCAGCCTTGACCCTTTCATTAACTTCCTGAGCATCCGCTTTGACCCTGGTAACTACGTTCTCGCATTCGCACTTAACCCTGGTTGTCGATTCTTCATACTCAGCCTTAACTTTACGAACTATTTCAGCGGAATTTGTTTTCACTTGCGTTGTTTGCTGATTGGATTTGCTCTTGACCTGCACCATTTGGCCCTCTAACTGGGCCCTGATCGCTGCTACGCTCTGTCTATAATTCTTTTCTTTTGCAATGGATTGACCCCTGATCTGAGCTATTTGATCTTCATAATACTTTGCCCTGGCCTGCATTTCGGCCTCCATCTGGCAAATTGACGCTTGAGAATTCTTTCTCTCTTTCGCCAAAGAGTCAGAGGCTTCCGCCTGAAGCTTCGAGATTTTTTCTTCGACCCCAGCCTTGGCATTAGCAGTGGATTCTTCCGTATCGATCTTGATCTTATAGATAGCTTCCTGGGCCTGGATTTTGACTTTGGTGACAGTTTCATCGCATTGAGCCTTGACCCCGGCTATCTGGCTTTCATAGTCCTTTGATCTGGCTTTAAGACTCGATATGGTTTCGTTTAGATCAGCTTCCTTTAGAGACGCCTCAAAACTCACTCTTTCAGTCGCACGCTCTGCCTGATCCCGAATCTGGCCTATCGCCTCTTCCAATTCTGTCACGATCTCAGCGATAGCCTGCTCATAATTCACCTCTTGTGTGGCAGAGCCGGATCCGATCTTATCGATGAACTTTTTACTTTCAGCTCTCAGTCTCCCTATGATCCCGTTATACACACTTTCTCTTTGCTCGGCATCTGCGCGGGCGTCCTGGTTCTGCTGAGCATCCTTCTCGGCTTTAGTTCTGGCCTTAGCCATTGCTTTGGTCAGCAACTTTACGGTTTGCGGCTTAATTTTTAATGGGTCCATAATTATCTATCAGCTTGTGACATCTATCTTGTTTTGAAAATTTCTTCTCATTTTTTCAATACAGCACAGGTCAATCTTAAATTGCCGCGTCGACTGTGGTTGTGCTGCTAATGCTGAGGCACCGACAAAATTGCCTAAAAAACAGCGTTTTCAGTGCGATTATATGCGTTCAAGCACATCCAGCTTGTCAGCAGAATAAAACTAAAGATATATCACATATTCTTATTCTTTCGGCATTTTACTGCAAAAAACTGTATATCTTTTGTGAGTGTTCACAGCTAAAATGTGCGTTTTATGTTATTGTGACGAGTTCGAAGACCGCCCCGGCAGTCTCAACGGCTTGACAGTTTAAAGCAGAAGGATTGTTAGAGTTGGTAATTGTTCTGTATCTGATAGATGGTCGCTTTATTCTGATATACTTCCGGTGCCAACAGTTCCGGGCCTGGGTTGGCCAGTTTCTCTTCGATCTCTGTCAGTTTCTTTGCCGACGTCTCCAATTTCTCACTCAAAGATTTTTTTGAGCTTTCAAGATCAGAGATTTGTTGCCCAAGATGATAAAAACGTTCCGCCTGTTCGCGAGCAGCCACCGCGGTTTCCCTACGGGCCTGAGCAGCTTCAAGCTCGAATATCTCAGAACGCATCTTCTGCTCGGCTTTAAGTTCCATATCAAGCTCACTTTCCCCACTCTTGTCGGCCTCATTAGCGGCCACCAATTCTGAACGTATCTCAGCGATCAGAGACCCGATCTCATCGACTATTTTATATATCTCTAACAAGGGGTGTTTTGTTTTGCTATCTGAAAATTCGTGGACAATATTTTTAAGTTTATCGAAGTTATCCTCTGCCGTTTTCAGCCTTGAGATCGTCCGGTTACGGTTGGTAATAGCAGTCTTGTTCACAGTTCTGGCTGCCTGCAGTTCTGTTGTCAAAACTGTTATTTTCTGTTCAAGCTTAAGCTCTTTCGGGATATTACTTTCCCCCCCCGGAAGCGATCGCTTAGCCGCCTTATGCTTCGCTCGCATCGCCGCAAGATTGATATCCAACTCAGCGATCGAAACATTTAATTTTGTTATGCTGTTGCGTGCTTCTTCTGCGGAGAGATAGTGGACGCTTTTTTTAAGTTCGGCAAATTCTTTTTCCAGTGTTTCGAGTTTTGCTTCTGTTTCGCTTGTTTTCTTCTCGTGTTCGGCTGTTTTTTTCTTGAGTTCGTCCCGTTCACTCAGCAGGGGCTCCAGGTTCTTATGAACTTTGCTTATCAGTGATTCCATAAAAGCTGCTGTTATTTTTTTCGCGTCATCGGCTGATACTGCGTAAAGGTAAAAATGCCCATGATTGCCAACCACATCGCCAAATTTTCCGACCGCTCTGATCACATTGCCAGTTGTTACCAGATCACGCTGCTGCTGCGATATCGATCGTCCAGGCCGAGTATCCAGAACAGTCTTTATATAAGCAAAATCTGAGAATTTACTGATACTGCGGTATCGAGTACCAGACTTGGATTCATATTTCTGTTTTGGCATATTTCGTATGAAAATTTCGGCAACATGCGTTGGCTTAATGGGCCCCTTGCCAAAGCTGTTACCGCCGAACATCCAGGGCTGTTTCTCGGTGGCAATTTCAAACTTCAACTCAATTACCGATTCATGCAATTGATCCCCGGCAATTGCCATATTGATCCAGGCCAAAGTCAAAATTATTACCAGAATACCTTTTCTTGAAAACATTCTGAGGTCCTCCTGTATCGCGATATTTGTCTCCAACAAACATTAACAGCAAAATAATCAACTCTATCTTATTCTCGAATGCGAAATTTAACAAGAAAATTGTCCTGCCAAATACCAAACTTAACGCCTGCGTCAAACTTCTGCAAAAAAAACATTGAATTTATTGATAGGCTCACTTAATATTCGTATAATTAGACGCGTGTAAAAGGATTGATCGGGGCCAAATGGAATTGCTATGGAGAAGACAGGGCCTATGAAAATATTTGCTTTTGCCAGAAAACACAGTGTAAGCTTTTCTGTTGGCATAGTTTTTGCCCTATTGTGCTTTCTATGTCTTAACGCCGTGATGGCACCGTTATCAAAATCACAATATTGCGGCACCAGATGTCATGAGATGAACACCGCTTATAACAGCTGGGAACTTTCCACTCATGGCACCAACAAAAGCGGCATTCGCGTCGAATGTATCGACTGTCACCTGCCCCCCAAAGACAAATATTTTGCACACATGACCCAAAAAGCATATATTGCTGCCAGGGATAGTTACAAACATTATTTCGGCGGCGAATATGAGATCGAGGCGATACGCAAAGAAGTGCTGGCCGATATGTCGAGCCAAACGTGTCTGAACTGTCACAACAACCTACTTGCCAATAGTTCGGATAAAGTTGTTGAAATAGCTCACCGTGCCTCGATCGATCAGCCGGATTTGCCTGACTTTAGATGCCTCAAATGCCACGAGAACGTCGGACATCGACGTCAAAGCAAAACCGAACCATAAACTTTTAAAGAAAAAATGTTGGAAACTGTTTATGCAAAATATAACCGCTTCTATCGCCGATGCAGATATTATCTGTGCGGAAACCGCCGCACCGCCTACCGCTCTTATAGTCTTCGGTGCTTCCGGCGATCTTACTTCCAGAAAACTACTGCCAAGTCTGGCTCTTATTTACCACAGACAATTACTTGACGAGAGTTTCTACCTGCTCGGTACAGGCAGAAAAGAACTTTCAGATTCACAGTTCAGAGAACTTGCCGCCCAGGCGATCAAACAAGCACATGACGACATCCCAACTGAAAAGATACAGGTATTTACCCAAAAACTTTATTACATAAGCGGCGACTACTCCGACGATAAATTTTACAAAAATATCAAAGCCAAACTTTCCAAATTAGACGAAAAGCACAAAGTTGATCGCGGGCACATCTTCTACCTGGCCGTTCCGCCTTTCCTTTATCCGACGATCGTCGACCATCTTGGCTCCGCAAGCCTTTCCTGCCCGCCGAAAACCGATTCGGGGCCAGCCCCAAAATTAGTCGTCGAAAAGCCCTTCGGAACGGACCTCGAAACAGCTCTCGAATTGGACGCCAAGATACACAATTGTTTCCATGAATCCCAAATCTACCGAATAGATCATTATCTCGGCAAAGAAACAGTACAGAATATACTGATGTTTCGTTTCGCAAACGCTATTTTCGAACCCCTCTGGAGCCGTAATTTCATCGACCACATTCAAATTACGATCGCAGAATCATTAGGCATCGAGCATCGGGGCTCCTATTACGATAAGGCCGGCGCACTTCGCGATATGTTCCAGAACCACATGTTGCAGATGCTCGCTCTGGCGGCGATGGAGCCGCCAACTTCTTTCGACGCCGACAGCATACGTGACGAAAAAACAAAACTCTTACGTTCTATCAGGCCCATCGATCCAGCTAAAATTTCAGATTCTTTCCTAAAGGCCCAGTACGCTTCGGGAATGGTCAACGGCAAAAAAGTACCAGCCTATCGCGATGAACTCAAAGTCGACTCGAACTCAAAAACTGAAACATTCGTTGCCGCAAAATTATTTATAGACAACTGGCGATGGAAAGATGTACCTTTCTATCTGAGAACTGGAAAAAGACTTGCTGCCAAAGATACCGAGATCGCCATTACTTTTAAGAACGTACCGCATTCGATGTTCGCAGGTTCCGGCCTAACTGACATGCCGCCCAACATTCTTGTCTTACAGATCCAGCCTGAAGAGGGCATTTCACTTAGCTTTCAGGCCAAACGCCCAGGCTCAAAGATATGCATGAGCACCTTGAATATGAATTTCAGCTACGCAAACGTTTTCAAAGTCGATATGCCGGAAGCCTACCAGAGATTACTTCTCGATTGTATGGTTGGTGACCAGACGCTGTTTACCCGCTCTGATGCCGTCGAAGTGACATGGCGATTGCTGAAGCCGATATTGCAGGCTTGGCAGGATGTGGAACCTTGCCAGTACCAAGCAGGAGCACAAACTTTCCCTGAAGCGGATAACCTAATAGGTACTAACGGCCGAAACTGGCGCAAACTTTCCACGCCATAATTTTTTTAGCCCCCTGCACCCGCAGGGGGTCTCACCTGTCAAACCCAAAACTCTCAACACTAAGCAGATCTTTCTTACGCTTAATATTAAACAGCCACCCGAGCCTGTGAACCATCATCGAGTCAAGGTCCGTCAAAAGCGATCCTGTCTCAGTGACCATTATATTGCTGCGCTTAAGGTCGCCGTGAGTGACCTTATAGCTTTCAAGTTTTTCAAGGATACGAATTATCTGCTCAGACATCTGCGAGCGTTTCTCTGGACTTATCGTATCGTCAGAGAGAATCGTATATAAGTTTTCGCCGTCGACAAATTCAGTCACAATATAAGACGTCCACACGATAGGCCCTTTGCGTCTTTCTATATATGCCAGTGGCTTAGGCGTATCGATTCCCAGCATCTCCAGCAGATGCCCACACACCCAACCACGCCGAGCCCGTGACCTTTTGATCGTATGACGCAGCGAGTAAATAAAGCCTTTATGATTATACCGCTTGATCACAATATCTTTACCGTTAAAATTCACCCTGGAAACATAACAGGTATTTCCGTCCTTAAGTATCTGCCCGCCATCCATCAATTCATCTATCTGCTTTATACACTTGACAGCCATGTCTTTTTCACAGAAACCCCTGTCAAAGACACCGAGATAACCATCGGTTTTGATCTTCAGATACCTTCGAGTCGTTCGCAGTAACTTTTTCAAAGCTCTTTTAATACCGCTTCTTTTATGTATCGCCATAAGTTTTTGCAGCAGAACCTTATCTGTCTCGTCAAAGCGCCAGCCTCGTATCCGCGTATATTCGAGCACAATTTCATCAAGCATAGCCGTATCATCACCGCCGATACAACCGAGAAGCGATGCTAATTGCGAAATGCTTTTTTCTCTCGACACTTCCCCATCGACAAATTTCATCTGTCCCGAATCTATCGCAAACACCTTATCGTCGCTCAACAGGAAATTGCCCAGATGCAGGTCTTTCTGCAAAACTCCTTGTCTGTGCTGCCTTGCCAATTCTGAGCAGATCAGTTTTAACAGATCAAGCCTGTTACTGCGTCCGTCATTATCGAGAAAAACATCCATCGCCGTCAAAGGATCCGGAATTTTCGCCATCACAAGTACCGGCCCAGCCTGACTCTTTCCATAAAACAAAGGCTCAGGTGCGTTCAACTGACGATCGCGGAGTTTACTTAACCCGCCCCATTCTTTTTTCAAATGTATGGAGCCATTTAGCTTATGCAGAAATTGCTTTACGATTACATCCCGACCATCCCAGGCAGCATCATAAACAACACGGCTGCCAGGTACTTCGCGCAAAACACTCTTACACGTCAGGACAACAGTTTTCTTCTCTGGATAGACGCTCGTAACTGAAAGTTGAAATGGGAATTCACTCATTTAGTTCGTCGGCAAATTAATCTTCTGTACTCATCAACTGTGTCTCGTAAAGACTCTGATACAATGGACACTGTTTTATCAGCTCTTCGTGCTGACCCTGCGCTACAATTACGCCCTGGTCCATTACTACTATCACATCGGCGCTGATAACCGTACTGAACCTGTGCGCGATTATAAAGCTGGTCCTGCCGTGCATGATCTCTTCGATAGCTTTATGAATTTTCGCTTCACTGTTCGCGTCGACCTGACTGGTAGCCTCATCAAAGATAAGGATCGGCGGGTTCTTCAGGATAGCGCGGGCTATTATTATCCTTTGAAGCTGTCCCCCGCTAAGCCCGCACCCATGCTCACCTATTACCGTATTATAACTTTCCGGCAGGGGGCTGATAAATTCATCCGCGAACGCACGCTTAGCCGCATCTATTATCTGCTCTCTGCTCGCCCCAGGATTACCATAAGCGATATTAGCCGCTATCGTATCGTTGAACGTCACAACCTCCTGGGTCACCAGCCCTATCTGATCGCGAAGACTTTTCAACGTAGCTCCGCGGATGTCCTGACCGTCGATCAGGATCGAACCACTCTCGACATCGTAAAATCTCGGCATAAGATTTACTAACGTAGTTTTACCAGAGCCGTTAGGGCCAACGATAGCTATGTTATGGCCAGCCTGAACCGTAAGATTAACGCCCTTTAAGACAGGCTCACTGCTGCCGTTATATGAAAATACCACATCCTTGAATTCAATCTTGTTTTTCAACGCACCCATCTCAACAGCACCGCTTTTCTCAAGTTCCACAGGCTGATCTACAACCGCAAATACTCTTTCCGCAGCAGCGTTAGCTGACTGAACCTTGTTCCAAACATCGCTGGCCTTGCGAATCGATTCTGCAGCGGTACCAAGATAGATTAGGAGAAGGAAAAAGGAGGTTGAGTCCATATGCCCACGGGTTATCCAGTGAACACCAACCAACAATGCCGCCGAACCCGCTATCATTCCCAATATTTCCATAGTGGGCCCGGTGGCCGCCTGAACCTTAGCAATTCGAAGGCTCTGCCGCAAAAACTTCTTATTGATCCCCTTATAAGCTAAGCTTTCATGTCCCTGCTGGTTATAAACCTTGACAACTCGCAATGCGTTTATAGCCCCATTAAGCCTTCCAAGCATATTAGCACTACTGATAAGAGATCGCGTCGTATACTTTTTCATCTTTCTGCCGAGAAAAACCGCCAGCCCAAAAGTAAATGGAGCGCAGCAAAGAAATATTATCACCAGTTTCCAACTGATCAACATTGCGCCTATCAGACAGCCAAGTGCTTTAAGAGGCTCTCGAAGCGCCTTGCCAAGCAATATCTTAACACCCTTGCCCGTACCACCTATGTCAACTATCAAACGATTGATCGTGTCACTGGTTCCTCTGCGAGCAAAAAATCCGATAGGCATTACCATAACATGAGCAAAGGCATCCTCACGCAGAGCGGCTACCGCCACCTGAACTATTTTTTCGGCAAGATATTTTTGATAGAACGTCGCCACGCAGCGAACAAAGGTAATGACCGCCATTAAACTGATAATCAATACAACCGCTTTTTCCTTACTGCTCCTGTCTCCGCGAGGAACAAACCCAACCGCCCACCGCGCAAACCCGATCGCACGTTCGATATGCACGGAATTTGTACCGGTATCCAAATGCAGGATTTTGTGTTCGACTTCACTTCTTTGTTCGTTATAACGTTCCACCGAAACCGTGACCAAACTCTCACTTTCAGCATCTGCCAGGGTTTCAAGCAATTCACTCCTGCTTGTTACCGCCGTGCTCTCTGCACCGAATCCAACTATCCTGTCGTTAACTATAAAACCAGCGGCTTGGGCCTTACCTTCATCTTCAACACCAACCACAAGAAGGCTTCGAGAAATATTTGCGATATTGCTGTCCATCAGATCAACCGAATCAGGCACATAAAAATCCATCTCATAACGCCAGTCACAGGTTTTGCGGTCGACCCACCCATGCAGCCCTTCCTGGCCCATCATCACCTTCAACAATGGTATAACCGTCGCGAAACTGCCGGTAAAAAGTACCATTATCACAACCGCCGTAAGTACAGCGGCAACCACCCGAGGCCACTGTGGGCGAACATACTTGAATATACGTGTAAACGCGTGCATAAACACTTCTCCAATTACTATAAAAGATAACGCCAAACAATAGCATACCCCCATACCACGGTCAAGCCAAAATGCCTATTACTAAAGGAATTGAGAACCGCTTATGATGCCGGCTTATCCACCAATTTGCTTAAGACCCTGCTTTGTCGCTGTCGCTGAAACGCTGCTTCCAACCGTCAAGCTTTTTCTTCCAGTTGGGCCTGATCAGATCGGAAGTCTGTATTGTTTCGAGTATCTTCAATATCGCTCCAGCATCCAACCCGCCCAATGGCTCGCTCAGGTTTTTCTCTATAGACCCAGCGACCACGCCGTTAGGGTCCAAATCGCCTTTGGCAAGCGAGTTTGATATTAACCCTTTCACACCCTCAAGATTCGCCCAACTCCAGTAAACCTCCAACTGCCGGGCAAACAAGTCTTGTCTTTCCGGCAGTGTTTCGGCATTTTCCCAAAGCCACCCAAGCTGCTTAGCCGCCTGCTCAAAACTACCCGTCTTCTGATACAATTTCGCCAGGTTAGATTTACTCACTTTTTGTATTTCAAGCTGCTTAGCCGCCTCGGCCTTACGATCCGCGATCTCGTAAAATGAAATTATCTGCTCATCGGACAAGTTTCCTATCGTTTCCGGCTCACTTAACCTATCCATCCAATTTTTTAAGACAGACGTTTCAGCATCCGTAAATATCCTCAGCATTGAATCCCACGCCGTTCGACTTCCGTTTGTTTGACGGGTTTTTTCCACTAACCAGTTCAAATCTTCAACACCGCCCACTTTACCTGCAAGCGTGATGATCTTTTTTTGCACAGCTAAGCTTTTATCACCGGTATAGTTCCTCAATATACCAAGTCCCTGAGCAGGATCGATATAAATAAGACCTTCTGCCGCCGAGAGACGAACAGAATCTGTCTCGTCTTCCATAGCCTCAATAAACAAAGGCTTGAAAAGTTGCGCCGATTCGGCCTTACATACAC
>JBHPGW010000086.1:0-9759 GCA_042569785.1 Planctomycetota bacterium
GTAAAAGCGATCTCTCTTGGCAGATTTTTATCATCCACCTCCAAAACTTCAACGGTCATACCTTCAAGAACGAATCGGCGGTTCTTTTCAAACATTTTACTGCTGCAAAGCAGTTGGTCGATGATGGCAAAGGCATGCGAGAAATGTACAGGGCTGCTTTGGTCGGAGGTGAAGATATTATCCTCTTTGCTTCTGATAACAAGTGTTCTCTCATCAGTCCTTTCGACTTCAAGGCCTGTATAGGCAAATCCAAGAGTCCTTATGGAGTTAGGGATTGGCTGGTCATAGTAAGCCGCGTTAAACGGCATCGTAGTAACACTGATCTGAAATGGTGCATTAACGATAACAACATCACAGTCGTTTGATAGCGAAACATTGTTTAAGTTTGAAGGATTTGCCATCGCACCGAACATAGTAGGCGCTATTTTGCAAGTTGTTGTTTTTGAGATAGCCGCCATAGGAACATGAATGATCAAAAGTATTATGCAAAAAATCCATGCAGGGCGTTTGTAGAACTGTGACACTGGCAGCGGATTTCGGTTCTTTACAAGATCGTCGAAAAAGACAGCAATTAGGCCAAAAGCTCCGATCGACACAAACGCGAAATTCTTGCTTCCGGGTGCTGCTACAATTGGAATAGCAGCGAATAGCATTACCGCGGACCAGAATCGAGCCATCTTGTTTCTACAAATTACCGGTAGAAACAAGACGATAGCCACCAGAGTAAAGACAATATAGAAAATTAAGATAATACCGAAGTACTGCGCACTAACTCCAAGAAAACTATCAGGCGGTGAAGCCGAAAGCTGGCCTGCGATTATAGCATTGAGATAGCCTGGCAGATGATAAAGGAATTTCAGCGGTTCATGGCCGGGGTCAATATAAGCTGCTCCGATACCACTGACTCCATAGCCAAGCGACTGGTAAATGATTCGCCAAACGATGACAGTCACAATCGCCGGCATTAGACTTAGAAACCGTTTTGGCCAAGCCTCTTTATCGAGTACTAGAGCATAGGCGAGGATAAAAGCAAACGTTGAGACCCCCGCTTCGTTTGCCAGAAGTGAAAGCGACAAAAATATAACCGAAAGGATCGCGGCAGGAGTTGAATTTGTCGTTCGCCATTTATAATGCATACCGAAACAGGCCAGACCAAGACAAAGTGATACTATGAATCCTCTGTTTGCAACGAACATAACCGGGAAATACGTATTCTTATCCAGTACGAACATCAACGCCGCCAGTGTCGCTATTCCGGTCGGGCCAATTATTCGGCGATAAATAAGCGTTACCAGAAACACAACGGCCGCGAACCATGCGATGTTATGCGCGTGCATAAGCACTGGCGAATCAGGAAACAAACGATAGTCAAGCCAATGTGTAAACGCGGTAAACGGACGCCAGAGAGAGCATTTTGTATCGTCAGGCAGCCACCACGGCAAAGCTCCATAATTTCGCCCCATAGCGATACGTTCTCTGTCGCGTGGAAAACCAAATGTTTCGAACAGAACCGTTGACAATGCCCCTGTATTTTCCGGGACCATACCGGTTTTGTTAAGTTCCGGCGGTATTTGAGAGAGCTTTAGCTGAGGGACCCTCTGAACAAGATCATCCATCATAAGGCCGCTTTTCAGTGTAGGCAGCATCATAACGACAGCTACAATGCTGAATATCAAGGGCAGATATTTGGATTTGATAAATCTTTTCAGAATCATTAAAAATAATTCTATAAAATTTTCTATTATATGGCAAATTAAAATAGTCGCCGTTCAATGAACGCAATATGCTTCACGCTCAAACTGACATCTCATCTCGTCAAGAATCCGGCTAAATTCACGTTTTGACGGGCTTAATAGAGGTTTGAGTGTAAGATTAAGCCGAAAATTTTAACCTGAAGCGCAACTATGGCTTTGAGTCTGGGGCAGTGTGCATTGGATTGTATTGACTGATTTTTCTTGACATTTGTGCGTTAAATCGATACAATGAAATGGATTATAAGCAGAGGAGAAGCGTATTTACCATGTTTTAAGTTCTGCAAGTTGTTGCAGTTGTCGTAGAAAATATATTTTCGGAGGATAGTAAAATGGAAAAGATTAAGTCAATTCTTGTTCTAATTTCCCTGCTGATAGCTGTTCCCTGTATGGGGGTAACGATCATCGTAGATGCGAATGTGGCCAACAACGACGCGAATTTTCATAATATCAAAGACGCGATCAGCTTTTCTGGTTATGGTGATGTTATAGTGGTTAACTCGGGCGATTATACAGGCCCAGATAATCGTGGCCTGGATTTCATGGGAAAGGTTATTACGATCAGGAGCACAAACCCCAATGACCCAAACATAGTCGCAGAAACAATTATCAACTGCGAGGGTGTAGACCGCGCGTTTTTGTTCTCGAAAGCCGAAGATCAAAATTCGATAGTCGATGGCCTTACTATAACAAACGGTCAAGGCGATTTTGGTGGTGGGATTTACTGTGAACAAAGCAGTCCAACGATAAGAAACTGTATATTCACCGGTAACACCGGAAAATATGTTGGAGGGGCGATATATTGTGATAACAGCAGTCCGGATGTTATAGGCTGTGTATTTATCGATAATACTGTAACTGGATATGATGGTGGGGCGATAGCTAACTTCTTTGGGTCATCACCAAATGTAAGTAACTGCATCTTTATCAATAATTTGGCTCGCGATGGCGGCGGGATATGTAACCGCAAAAATGCGACAGACCCCAATATAACCAACTGCACTTTCATAAATAACACAGCCAGACGATTTGGCGGCGGTATGTATAACAGCGAATACTCATCTGCGAATGTAACAAACTGCACATTAGTCGGCAACTCAGCAGCTGGCGGTGCAGGCGGAATATATAACTACCTTAACGGGAATCCTGCGATCTCAAATTGTATTATTTGGGATAACAGTCCCGTCGAAATAGCTGGCTACAGTTCCATTTTTACAGTCAATTACTGCAACATCAAAGGCGGGTATACCGGAATCGCTAATATAAATTTAGACCCCTTGCTTGCTGATGCTAATACCGGTGATTACCATCTGCTGCCGAATTCACCATGTATCGATGCTGGAGACCCATGCGGCATTTATTCCGGACAAACAGATATTGATGGTGAACTTCGTGTTTTCGGAACTGTTGTCGATATCGGTAGCGACGAAGCTTGCCCTGATATTGAAGTCTCTCCTCAAGCCTACGATTTCGGCGATGTGAACATTGGAACATCGGATATCGCATTTGTTACGATCTCTAATTTTGGAAGTGCTAACCTTACTGTAAGCGATATCAGTTTAACACCTGAAAGCAACATTGATTTTTCTATTACCGCAGGGCCGAACTTGCCGGCGGCTATCGAACCAGGCGGATTCGAAGATGTGGGCATTAGCTATACTCCATCGGTTGCCAGTGAGGTATTCGCTGTATTGAAAATTATCAGCGACGACACAGATTATGACTTGATACAGATTAGCTTGGCTGGACTCGGTGTACAGACCGAGATTCCGCCAGAAGGACAAATTGCAGAAATACTGGCATTTTTTGATGAATCCGTTACGGATGGAACTTTGTTTGGAAAAGGCCCTGGAAAATCAGCCGAACACCGATTAAAAGCCCTGAGAAATATGATCGAGGCTGCAGGAGACCTGATAGAAGATGACTTGCTCGAAGAGGCTTGCGAGCAATTAAGGGACGCCTACAATCGTATCGACAATAACCCCAGGCCACCAGATTTTGCACAGGGAACCGCAGTTCCGATTCTGGCAGAGATGATTGAGAATCTAAGGATGAATCTTGGATGCTATGATTATTTTAACGGCCAGGAATCTGGAAAATAATACAGCCAATAAGATGCTAAGATGCGATAGTCTTCCAGATACAAATCGCCTGTCGAATCCACAGCAGGTGTTTGGATTTAACAAACCATTTTAGGGTCATTAAAAAACAATTCTATAAAATTTTCTATTATATGGCAAATTAAAATAGTCGCCGACGTAGTCGGCGTTCAACCAACGCAATACGCTTCACGCTTCACGAGATACGATTAACGCTTGAGTTTATGTTGTTTAGAGCGTACAATACACACCGAAATTGCGTTTTTTGCTTTTTGTATCGGTAAAACGAGATGGCTGAATTCAAAATTAATAGTAAATACAAACCGGCGGGCGATCAGCCGCAGGCTATTGAAAAGCTTGTGACTTCCATCAAGGCAGGCGAAAAGTTCCAGACCCTTATGGGCGTTACCGGCAGCGGTAAAACTTTTACTATGGCCAATGTAATAGAAAAATTGAACAAGCCCGCCCTTATCATATCGCACAATAAGACCCTGGCTGCTCAACTGTACGAGGAATTCAAGGAGCTTTTCCCCGAAAACGCCGTCGAATATTTCGTCAGCTATTACGATTACTATCAGCCCGAAGCGTACATCCCCCAAAGGGACATATATATAGAAAAGGACGCGTCGAAAAATGATGACCTCGATCGCCTGCGTCTTTCCACTACGACCAGCTTGTCAACAAGAAGAGACACCGTTATCGTCGCCTCGGTGTCGTGTATTTTCGGTTTAGGTTCACCGGAAGATTACAAGGCCTCTGTCATTGCCGTGCGCACCGGCGACTGTATCGAGAGAAACGATCTGCTCGGCAGATTCGCCGATCTGCAATATACAAGAAACGACTTCGAATTTGCCAGAGGTACATTCAGGGTTCGCGGTGATGTAGTCGAATTGTATCCGTCTTACGAATCGTTTGCTATCCGCTTTGAGTTTTTCGGAGACGAGATAGAGAACATAAGCTATATAAATCCAACCTCATCGGAAACTCTCGCAGTCGAATCGCAGGTCTTTGTCTTTCCCGCTCAGCATTACATTATGCCCGCGGACAGAATCGCGCCAGCCGTCGTAAGCATCAAGGCGGAATTAAAAACCCAGCTCCAGCACTTTCGCCAGGAAGGCAAACTGCTCGAAGCCCAGAGACTACAGGCCAGGACAATGTACGATCTCGAAATGATGCAGGAAGTCGGCTATTGCAGCGGCATCGAAAATTACGCCAGGCATCTATCAGGACTCGAACCAGGAGCCAGGCCATTTACATTAATAGATTATTTCCCGAAGGATTTTCTGCTCTTTATTGACGAATCGCATGTCACTATTCCGCAGATAAAAGCTATGTGGGCAGGTGACAAAAGCAGAAAATCTGTTCTGATCGAACATGGTTTTCGGCTGCCAAGTGCTCTCGACAATCGCCCTTTACGGTTCGAAGAGTTTCAGGACTGTTGGGCGAATGCGGTTTTTGTAACAGCTACCCCGGGCCCTTACGAATTGGAAAAGTGCCAGGGCGAAGTTGTCGAGCAGGTCATCAGGCCAACAGGGCTCATCGATCCGGAGATCGTTTTGCATCCTGCCAGAGATCAGGTCGAGCATCTGCTTACTGAGATCAAAAAAAGGGTCAGGGCCGGCGAAAGAACACTCGTAACAACACTGACAAAAAGATTAGCTGAGAACCTGTCATCGTATATTGCAAAAAAAGGCTTTCGCTGCCGTTACCTGCACAGCGAGATCAATACACTCGAACGGATCGAGATACTCCGCGATTTGCGTAACGGCGAATTTGACGTGCTTGTCGGCATAAATCTGCTGCGTGAAGGCCTCGACCTGCCGGAAGTTTCAGCCGTTGCAATCCTCGATGCTGACAAGGAAGGTTTTCTGCGATCTCGCACCTCGCTGATACAAACAATTGGCAGGGCGGCGAGAAATGTCAACGCGACCGTCTTTATGTATGGCGATAAAGTTACCGATTCGATGCAAAAAGCTATTGACGAAACCGAAAGACGCCGTAAAATTCAATTAAAATACAATAAGGATCATAACATTACGCCCGAAACCATAATAAAGGAGGTTCGTAAGGGCCTAACCGAGCAGATAAAAGCAAGGAAGACCGCTGCCGATGCTGTTAGGTTCGGTACTGATGAATATGAGAAAGTCGAACTGGCCACCCAGATCGAAAAAGAAATGCTCGAAGCTGCCGAGACGCTCGACTTTGAAAAAGCAGCTTTCCTGCGTGACCAGCTCCAGCAACTAAAGGACCTGCCACAATTAGTGGTAGAAAGCAAAACCAGAAAAGATAAAAAGAAAAAACATGATTAATCACGAATTGACACGAATTTTTTAAATACGGATTAACACGGATTTACACTGAAAATACAATTAGGAAGATAATATGAAGAAGATCGATATCGAAAAGATTAGGCCTTTGATAGAGATGGCCATTGCCGAAGACAGAGGCCCTGGTGACGTGACAAGCGCCCTTCTCTTCAAAGACAAAACAATCGCAAAGTCACACATTATCTCTCGCGAAGAAATTGTTGTCTGCGGACTGGATATTGTTCGCGAGATACTTAAGTATTATAACAAAGCCTTGAAACTGCGAATGCGCATAGAAGACGGCCAGTCCGCTCATGTCGGCAGAACTATCGCTACCATCGATGGGCCGCTGCGGTCTATGCTAAGTGCAGAAAGGATAGTGCTGAATTTCCTCCAGAGACTAAGCGGTATAGCTACCACTACGCGAAAATATGTCCGTGCTGTCGAGGGTACCAAGGCCAAAATTTACGATACTCGAAAAACCATTCCAGGCTGGCGAATACCGGAAAAATACGCCGTTCGATGCGGAGGAGGCTACAATCATAGAATGGGACTCTATGACGGCGTCCTGATCAAGGACAACCACCTGGCACAACTCGGCAGAAATTTCTATCCCAAGCTGAAAAAAATAATCGATCGCGCCAACCAGATCAAAGGCTTAAGGTTCATCGCTGTTGAGGTCGACCACGTTGACGACCAGCTAAACTATGTACTGAAAATACCCGGCATCGACATCGTGCTGCTCGACAATATGGGCCAGTGGCAGTTAAAGCACGCTGTCGATATGCGAAACGACATGTGCGGCAAAAACAAAAAACCCCTGCTCGAAGCATCCGGAAATGTTAATCTCAACAACGTCTCCGGAATCGCCCAGTGCGGTATCGACCGAATCGCGGTCGGCGCGATAACACATTCGGCCGCCGCAGTAGACATCGGCCTCGATAGATAATAGCATGTACAATTGAGTATTTGATATGACAAAATCAGTTTTTCCGCCGCTATCGATCGACCTTATAGAAGACAATCTGCAAACCGAACGCATCGGCAGAAAGATACTCGTTTATAAATCAACATCCAGCACCAATGATGTAGCCGCTGAATACGCCAGAAACAAAAAAAATGACGGCTTGGTAATTTTCGCCGAACAGCAGTCCGCAGGTCGCGGCAGGGCGGGCAATTTCTGGACGACAGGCAAATCAGATTCGTTACTATGCTCGGTCCTGCTGACACAGTCACCGATAAAAGGCGAGTTGCTTTGCTTGACTACCGCCGTTGCTGTTGCGGACAGTCTCGGAAAAATAGGGAAGCATCACGCGAAAATAAAATGGCCCAACGATATAATGTTAGCTGGAAAAAAGGTCGCCGGTATACTGCTTGAAGCAAAACCAGGTAAACGCCGAACCTCGTACATTCTCGGAATAGGAATTAACTGTCACCAGCGTAAGGACGACTTTGCACCCGAACTGAGAAAGACCGCCACAAGTATCGACATCCCCAGCCGCTCGGTATGCGATAGAAATTCGATCGCGAAAACCCTGCTGGGTTCACTGGATCACTGGCTAATAACCGCTGAGGACAATAGCGAAAAAGTTATCGAAAAATGGCAGGAACTAAGCATCCAACTCGGCCACAGAGTCGAACTGATTTTCAACGGGAAAAACTTCGCGGGAAACTGCATAGGAATCGACCCGCAAAAGGGCCTGATACTGCACCTCGATCACGGACGAATAAGATTCTTCGACGCCGCGCACACCTCAATAGTAAAAAAATAAAACGCGAATCACATCATTTCAGGAACAGCATTTCCGCATAACTCGGCAGCGGCCACAGGTCGGCATCAACGATACTTTCAAGCTCATCCGCAGGTGTTCTTACCGCCTCCATTGCCGGGATGACAGAGTCTCTGTAAGCTTCCGCCTGGGCGGTGAAGTCCTCGATTTCGCCAGCCTTGGCTACCGCTTTCCCAAGGGTCTCGATACCGCTCTGGAGTGATTTTAAACCAGAGCAAACCTTTTCCAGCATCGCAACTTGTGTTTCAGCGGTGACACCAGCACTCTTAACAGCGTTTACTGTGCTGGCCAGTCTTTCCGAATAGCTGACAACCGCAGGCATGATCTGACGCCTGGCGATGTTCAGCATGGTCTCGGCCTCGATATTGATGCTCATGCTATATGCTTCGAGAAGGATTTCCGTACGAGCCGCAAGCTCTACTTTACTTAAAACTTTGTGTTGTTCAAAAACTGACACATTTTCATCATCCATGATCGTCTTAAGGGACTCGACTGTGGAACGAATATTTGCCAGCCCACGCTTCCGGGCTTCTTTGACCCACTCTTCAGTATAATTGTCCCCATTATATACTATGCGGGCATGGTCGGTAGCGATACGTTTAAGGATTTCCTGAGCGCTGGTCTTAACATCCTGAGATTTTTCAAATTCGTCAGCAATTTCAGACAGAACATCGGCGACGATCGTATTAAGCACAAACGTAGGACCGGCTGTCGACTGAGTTGAACCGACCATTCTAAACTCGAATTTGTTACCGGTAAAAGCAAAAGGAGAAGTACGATTGCGGTCCGTACAATCCTTCGGCAAAGAAGGCAGAGATGAAATACCAAGCTTCAGTTCACCGCCTTGTCTGGATGTCTTAGCTCCGTCGGCAGCAAGCTGTTCAAAAATATCGGTTAACTGATCGCCTAAGAAAATAGACACTATCGCAGGTGGTGCTTCGTTGGCACCAAGCCGATGTTCATTCCCATTGTTGGCGACACTTGCACGCAATAGCCTGGCATATTTATCGACCGAGCGGATCACAGCGCAAAGCATTACCAAAAAAACCATATTGTCATGCGGCGTCTCACCAGGATCGAGCAGATTTACACCGTCATCGGTGACTAAGCTCCAGTTGTTATGTTTACCCGACCCGTTTACGCCGGCAAATGGCTTTTCATGCAGAAGGCAAACAAAGTCATGCCTGTTCGCGATCTTTTGCAGAGTGTCCATCGTCAGTTGATTATGATCGGTTGCCACATTAGCTGTAGAGAACACCGGCGCCAACTCATATTGAGCAGGCGAAACCTCATTATGTTGTGTCTTAGCTGATACGCCCAGCTTCCACAACTCGACATTAACTTCGTGCATATAGGATGCTACACGCTCATGAAGTGTTCCGAAATAATGGTCGTCCATTTCCTGACCGCGAGGTGAAGCTGCTCCGAATAATGTCCGTCCCGTCAAAACCAGGTCCAGACGCTGCTCATAGAACGACCGGTCGACAAGAAAATACTCCTGCTCAGGACCGACCGTTGCAGCTACATGCTCTGCTGTCGTATTCCCAAGAGCACGCAGAACACGCAATGCCTGTTTATTCAGCGCGTTCATCGAACGAAGCATAGGCGTTTTTTTATCCAGCGCAAGACCGTCATACGAACAAAAAGCGCTCGGAATAAAAAGCGTAATATTATTCCCGTCTTCCTTAATGAAAACCGGAGACGTGCAGTCCCAGGCAGTATACCCGCGTGCCTCGAACGTGGCACGAAGACCGCCCGATGGAAACGATGACGCGTCAGGCTCACCCTGGCACAATTCCTTGCCGCTGAATTC
>JBHPGW010000087.1:0-9224 GCA_042569785.1 Planctomycetota bacterium
GACAGCCGAAGCCGCAACAGGCATAAAGCGAACACGAAAAATTAAACTGCTCTAATGCGCTCGGCGTATGGAGCTCGGCAGACAGATTGAACGATAGCTGGTTCGAGAGCAGCTTTGTGCCAGGCATCAATCGCGGCATAACGAAGTGCATCATAGTCAGCATGAATTCTGTTTGCCCAATAATGGCTTCGTAAATAATGCCAAATATTTTCAACAGGGTTAAGTTCTGGTGAGTACGATGGCAAAAGTATGATCGTTACATTTTCCGGTACTTTTAACTTCTTCGATGTATGGAAGCCAGCCTGATCCCATATTATTATAACATGAATGTCGGGGGAAACTTCTGCGACAAACTGATCAAAAAAGGCGTTGATCATATCCGTGTTAATCGTTGGCGATAATAGCCCCACGCTCTGGCCTGTTTGCGGACAAACCGCACCGATAACATATATCCATTCATATTTTGTTTGTCGAACTGCCCGAGGTCGTGAACCACGCAATGCCCACACCCTTGTTATTGTGCCTTGCTGACCAAACCTGGCCTCATCCTGGAACCATACTTCTACTTTTTTGCCGGGATGCTCTGATTGGACTGTATCCAGCGTCTTGGTGAAGTTTTTTTTAAATCAGCCTGTAACTGCGGATTGCTTTTTTCATGTTGCGGGCGAGGACAAAGGCACGAATATCCCAGGCGGTGAAGGAGGTCATACAATCCCTGTCTGGAATACAGAACACCAAACTCACGTTCCAAAATCCGCTGAATCACAGGACCGTTGAGAACAGAAACACCATCAGCTTTAGTTGGACCGGATTCAATGCGTCTCTGAAATTTAAGTTCTTTTTTGCGAGGCAATTTAGTGGGTGTTCCGGGACGCGGCTTATCTTTTAATCCAACAATTCGGTGTTTGTTATACTTATGTACCCACTGCTGAACCGTACGGCGAGCAGCTCCGGTGATATTCATAATCTCAGGGCAGGTTAACTCTTTGCTTGCCAGGTATACTCCGTGTATCCTCTGAGCAAGCCTTGCATTTTTTTCTGTGCGATAACGTGCTTGAAGTTCCTTTGTGGTGTGATGTGGTTCAACATTCATAATAGCCTCCATGCTTAAAATTAAGGTTACATGACTACTATGAACTATATCGGCATTTATAGGCTTAGCGCATTAATTATTCGTACTTCGTATTAGAATACGAATAGGGGGTTTTTATTTTGACTTTTCGCGGGTTTTCTGTAAAATAGGGAATCAATATAAAATGGGTTGCCGGCGTTTTCTTTAGGAGGAACTCTTAATGGTTATGTCAAAAAGTTTAAGAACCGCTATTATGTTAGTATTGCTGGTCTTATTTTTCGCAGGGTCAGTAATTGGCGAGGAATCTCTTAGCGGGCGTGATCTGCTAAAGGCAATGCGACAAAAGAAGGGTAAGACGGACAAATCGGCCTACACGGAGCGAAAAGCTCAAGAGCAGGAAGCGGCTGAACCAAATGTTGCCGAGGCTGAAAGTGAAGCTGAAGAAGTTGAAACTTCTGCGCCTATTATCGAAAAGCCGGCAGTTGCGGAAAAACCAGCGGCGAAAGTCGTTGGCAAAAAGGCTACTGCGACCAGGATCGATAAACTTCTCAAGATGGTTCCGGCTGATAGCCACTATTGTGTCCGGGTGAATAATTTTGATTTTACGTTAAGTAAGCTGGACCAGTACCTTGCAGGTGTCTCGCCGGTGCCTATGGGGACGCAGATGCTCGTGCGAATGCAGTTAGCTAAAATACTTGGCTCTCCTCAATTGACCGGCTTGAATATGTCGGGCAGCTTCATCGGGTTTGGTAAAACGCCTGCAGGTCAGACAACTGCACCTACGTTTAATATTCTGGTTCCTATTACCAATTATAACGAGTTTGTCTCGGGCAATCCAAATATTTCCGAGCCTAAAGACAACGGTGCATCTACGATCACCAGCGATGGTGTCCCCGCAATGCACTGCAAAAAGATTGGCGGCTATGCATTGGTCAGTACCGGCAGCGAAGAGGCTTTAGTTGAGTTAGCTGAGTCGATCTCTTCGGGTCAAACAGAATGCATCAATAAAACACTAACGGCAGATCAAGCCAAAGAAGCGATGCACAAACCGATATGGTTGTATAACAAGATCACTTTTGATAAAGAAAGTTCCGGTACCGGCCAGCTTGATCAGTTAAAAGCGATGTTGACAATGCAAGGTTCGGGGGCAGGCGCTGGGGAGATGAATATTGATATAGAGCAGATACTTGAGAGCCTGGGGTCATTTACGATATCAGCGAACCCTAAGCCGAGTGTTCTGAATTTTTCATTTAATCTGACCGCTGCCGAGGGTAAGCAGTTGCCTGCTGAATTTAGCAAAGACTCGGAGTTGATGGCTGGGTTTATCAAGCAGATCGAAGCGGTAGAGCCTGCGAAGATGTCAGGGCAGATGAGTTCTCTGGTGTCGATGGTCCCTGCGAGCAGAAAAGCTGATTATGTTGGGACATGTAATTTGCTGGAATTAATGAAGAAGGGCTCAGAGATGTCACCTGTTCCCTTACCGGTTTCGCTATCTGACATTAATACGTCAAGTCGAAGCGGTTTGGCTTACGCGTTAAAGTTTGACGATGATAACTTATCAGTGGATGCGGCACTTCCCAAAGATCATTTGAGCGAGATAGCCGGCGTGATGATGGCGATGCAGCAGCAAATGATGGGCCAGACACAAACAAGCGCAGAGCCCGCAATGGTCGAATCGGTGGAAGTGGAAAATGCTGACAGCAATGATACGGTGACACTTGAGATAGTTGGCGTCACCAGCGATGAGCAGGCCGAAGCGTTAGCCAAGAGACTGCAAAGGATGTCCGACTCTCGACGAGATGTTCAGCTAAGTTATGGCAGAGATGGTGACAAGATGACCGCCGAACTTGCGCCTGTTCGGAATGTTAAAAGGTTTACGAGGAAGATCAGATTCGGCGAGGTTACAAATATAGACGGGCGAAAGATCACGATCAAGGCTGATAAGGATTCCAAAGACAAAAGAGACCGAAAGAGAAAGCCTGTCGCCCCGCCTCCTCCAGGAATGCGAAAACCACCTAATCGCCTGCGCTAATAACAGCGCAGAGTAAGCCCAATTCATAGTAGCAGTTTAAATAGAGGATCACTGCCTCGCTGTGCTGGCGAGGTATTTGCTGAAATCATCTTCCAGTAATTATTTTACTTGTCCCTCTGGCTGAGTAAGTCTTTTAGATACTTGTTTTCTCTGCGTGTAGCTTCGAGATCAAATATTTGATATTTGATACATATCCGCAAATAATCCAGAGATTCCTGAAGACCGTCTACACTCTTTTGCAGCCTATCCTGATTGTCGCGGGCACGTTTTGCCAACGTTGCGAGCTTTTGATACTGTGGATTGTCAGAGCCGCAAAATTCCTTTACCAGGTCGTTGAGTTTGTCTTCCAGATTGATATCACTACTCATCTTCACCATTCCTCTCTCTCAAAGTCGTCTTCGCCAAAATTTGCCTGTTTAAGAAAGCCGAAGCCTCCGAGCCTCTTACCCTATTTTAAGAGCAAAAACTGTGCCGAAACGTATCTAAAACAATATTTACCTCTCTGGTGTCTGGTCGCAAGCCAAAACAACGGATAAAGCACGTTTTCGATGTCGGTTTTGAGTGTTGTTCTCAGTTTCCCAAACACGCTTCTTATAGGGGTTAGGCATTTATGTTGTAAAAAAGCAACATTGCGGTTATTCCTCTGTTTGCATACCCCGTCTAAGTGGTTTAAATTAAGATAGTTGCCCTGATGTTGCTTTTTGTAAACATCGATGTTGTTTTATTTCACGCAGCCCCTTGCAAAAGCAGCGAGTTTGTTGTAGATTGTTGTTGTAGGCTCAGGGGAGATTATTTGTATATGGCGTATGGATGTTGATTGGAGGTAGTAATGGCGCAGGGGTGTTCGGATACGGCGAAGGTTTATTCTTCTGAAAATGTTGGTAAGTTGAGTATTCGTGATATGTTGGCCTACTTCGAAGAGAAGGGGGCGATGCGGGTATCTGACCTGCATATCAAGGTCGGTGCCCCGCCTACGTATCGGATTGATGGCGATCTGGTTAAGCTTAAAGGTTTGACGGTTACCCCGGAAGTAGCCAAGCAGCTTATCTATCCGTTATTGAGCGACGAGAATCTTGAAAAGTTCAGTAAGCAATACAGTGTTGACTGCTCTTACAAGTTCGGCACCCTGCAGTTTCGTATCAACGTCTTCAAGGAAAACGACGGTATATGCGCGGCGATCCGTGCGTTGTCGCTTTCGATACCAGCGGTAGAGGAGATCGGGTTCGCGAATAACGTTTGGGAGGATATAGTCGATCTAAAGCATGGACTGGTCCTTTTGACAGGTATTACAGGTGCGGGCAAATCAACTACCATCGCGTCATTGATAGACCGGATAGGCGAGAATCGCGCGTGTCGGCTGATCACATTGGAAGACCCGATCGAGTATATTTATCCGCAGAAACATTCGATCATTTCCCAGCGTGAGGTCGGCAAAGATGTCGATTCGTTCGTTGGAGGATTGCGTTCGATGATGCGTGAGGACCCGGATATTATATTTGTCGGTGAGATGCGCGATCCTGAGACGATAGCAATGACGCTTATGGCTGCTGAGACGGGGCACCTGGTTTTTTCGACTTTGCATACCCGTGACGCGTCCGGTACGATAACGCGGATACTGGATTATTTTCCGTCTGGTCGGCAAAGCGAGGTTCGCAATCAGTTGTCACTTGGTCTGGCGTATATCGTTTGTCAAAAGCTTGTGCCGAAAAAAGACGGCAGCGGCCGGCTTGTAGCGATGGAGATACTAAATAATAATTATGCCTGCGCTAATCTTATCCGTACAGGTAAGATCGAGCAGATGTACTCACAGCTTCAGACCAAGACGCGCAATCTGCCGAATGAAAAAATGATCACGCTGGAAAGTCATCTTGCCCGGCTTGTTAAGAGCGATAAGGTGGATCTGCTCGAAGCTCAGAAATGGGCAAACGATGTCAATTGCTTTGTGGACGCGATGAAACGTGATTGAGGTAGCGGAATTTATTTAAAAAAATCGATAATAATAAATTTTAGCTAAAAACGGTGTAACTGTAGTGAACACAGGGGGTTTTGGTGAGATGGGGGAATGGGTTTTGTGCTTTTTTGCAGTTATTTATGTAATAGACGAGACTGAAAGTCTATCAATTTGCTTGACAACAATTTCCCTGGCTTGTAGAATAACCTTATATGGGATATAAGAAAGGGAGTTACGGATGGCAACGATAAGTAAGAAAAGGGTAGCATTTATCTCGTCCTTTTTGCCGAGAAAATGCGGGATCGCGACCTTTACATCTGATCTGATCAAGAATGTTAGTTTAGCAGCGAAGGGGGAATTTGAGCCTTTGGTTGTCGCGATGCGTTCGGGCAACGAAGTGGTTTATAATGATCCGGTAAAGTTCGAGATCAGGCAAAACGTGAAGAGCGATTATATTTGCGCCGCTGACTATATCAATTTCAGCCATGTCGATCTGGTATCTGTTCAGCATGAGTTTGGGCTTTTCGGTGGAGAGGCGGGTTCGTATTTGCCACTGCTTCTTAAGCGCCTCAAGGCTCCGGTTATAACTACGCTGCATACGGTCCTTGATGAACCTAACGAGGCTTACTATGAGTCGATGGTAGATGTTTGTAATGCCTCCTACAAAGTTATCACGATGAATAAGCGAGGGGTCGGTATGCTCAGCGATGGTCACGACATACCGAAGAATAAGATTGAGTTGATACCGCACGGTATACCAGACCTGCCATTTGTCGACAGCAATTACTATAAGCACAAGTTCGGGATGGAGGGGCGAAGGACTATTCTGACTTTCGGTCTTTTGAGTAAGAACAAAGGTGTCGAAGTAATGATCCGCGCAATGCCGAAAATAATAGAAGCGGACCCAAGCGCGTTATATATAATTTTGGGTATGACGCATCCATCGGTACTCAAGAACGATGGGGAATCTTATAGGTTCTCTTTGCAGCAAATGGTTAAAGAGTTAGGTTGTGCCGAGCACGTTATATTTCATAACAGGTTCATAAGCGATGAGGAGCTTCAGAACTTTTTGTGCGCTACGGATGTTTATGTGACCCCTTACCTCAATCGTGAGCAGTTGACCAGCGGTACGCTGTCGTTTGCGGTCGGTACGGGTAAGGCGGTGGTTTCGACGCCTTACTGGGCGGCGGTCGAACTTCTCGATAAGGGCCAGGGGAAGCTGGTGCCATTTGGCGATCCTGCGAGGATCGCTGAAGCGATTGTCGAGATACTTAAAGACGATTCGCTGTTCTATTCGCTTCGCAGGAAAGCCTATGATTACGGGAGGGCTCGTACGTGGCCAAAAATAGGGCAGACTTACTGGAAGATGTTCAAGAGTAAGCGGATACCGGTTCGTATCACAGATAAGGTGGCGTTGCCCAGTTCTGCCAAGGCTTTGAGCCTGGAACTGCCGGAACCTTCGCTGACGCATCTGAGGAGGATGACAGACGATACTGGGCTTTACCAGCATGCGCAGTTTACTATACCCGATCGTAATCACGGCTATTGTACCGATGACAATGCGCGTGCGGTGATAGTGATGAGTAAATATTACAGTCAGTATCGTGAACAGTATGGGCTTGAACTTCTCGACAGGTATCTGTCGTTTACGCTTAACTCACAAACGGCTGACGGTAAGGTTAAAAACTTCATGAATTATGACAGGACGTGGTTCAGGAAAGAGCCTGTGCACGACGCTCTGGGCAGGCTGTTGTGGGCGTTTGGTACGGTCATGGCCAATCCGCCGTCACCGCATTATCTCTCGATCGTTAAAGACAGTTTCGATAAGTCGGTTAAACATGTAGCCAAACAATATCCCAGGGGTAAGGCCTATGCGATACTGGGGATGAGCGATTATTTGAAACAGTTTCCGGGGGCAAGTGACATTAAGCGTCAGCTGGCAATGGCAGCGGACGAATTGATCGAGCTGTACCACAAGAACAGCAGGCTGGATTGGCAGTGGTTTGAGGATAAGTTGACCTATGACAACGCGATTTTGCCTTGCGCTTTGTTTGTGGCAGGCCAGTCGCTCGGCGATAAGTATCTCCAGGCAGCTAAACGCACATGTGAGTTTTTGCTGAGTAAGATATTTGTTGACAATCACTTTAGTTTTATAGGCTGTAAGGGCTGGTATGAACAAGGTGGTATACGCGCTATTTTCGATCAGCAGCCTATAGAGGCGGCCAGCACCGTTATGATGCTGCGGGCGGCGTATGACGCTACAGACGACCGTGAGTTTCTGGTGCTTCAGAGGAAAGCGTTCGGGTGGTTCCTCGGCGAGAACGATCTGCGAGTTTCATTGTACAATTTCAGATCGCACGGCTGTCACGACGGCCTAACACGAGAAGGCGTCAACGCCAACCAGGGCGCTGAGAGTTTACTAAGCTACCTGCTGAGCTTGTTGCAGGTAATAGAAAGCTACGCGATGATCGACAAACACGCCGATGAAGATTTCCCGGAAGTGATAACTTTCTCGAATGAAAAACACCTGCTCATAGAGTCGATAAAGACAAAGAAAAAACCAAAAACCAGACCCGTCGAAGAACTAACATAAAGAAAATTTAAAAGTTAAAACGAAAAATGCAAAACTGCGGAACCGCTCTGCGAAACTTTATTTTTAACCACGGATTAACACAGATTTTCACGGATTTTAAAAAAAAACACCACACACATCAAATCACCAAGACAAGCCCCCAATGTAAAATTGGGGGATAATGAAAATGGAAAAAACAAAAATTCGTGATATGGCGGGGACAGGTCCATTAGGTTTCGGGCTCTGTATTTTGGTTTTTGTAACTTTTTGGAAGATTGAGAAAGTTGCTGAGATTACGCCCCTTTACGGAAATAAACTCATCCATTATATATTGGCAGCCCTACTTTTATGTGCTGCAGCGGTAGTATTTTTCGCCGCTATTCGTGCTATGCCAATAGCAAAACACAACAAATCTCTTGTTAGACATGGCGTTTATTCATATCTCCGGCATCCGAGATATTCGGCCTTTGTTTTCCTGGTCTATCCAGCTTTCGCCCTGCTTGTGCATTCATATCTGTGTCTAATTTCAACCATTGGTGCGTATGCTATATTCAGGCTGTCAGCAGTTTTGGAAGAACGTAAACTGATCCGAACATTCGAGCAGGAGTATAAGGATTATATGAAAGAAACACCCGGCTTTATACCAAAGATATTAAGGCACCAAGGAAAGATTTAGCCACAGATTAACACAGATTTCTTTTTTTTAGCCCCCTGCACACACAAAGCCTCTTTCTTAAAAATTATCCTGTACATTAGAAAAACTCGCATGTATAATCAAAATTACTTGAATGCGAGTCAAATAACTTTATTGATCTTTCTAATAAGAAGAATATTTTATGTGAGGAAGAAAAAATGAGTAACTGCAGTCAAATAATGACGACCTATACAAAAAGTGGTCTAAAAAGGTTCGAAATAGAAATATCCCATGACGAATTAAATAAATACAAACTTGTAAAAGGCGATGATAAACATGTTGTTAAGCAAAAAGCATTTGCAGAAATGGCTCGCTGGAATGAAATATGGGAAAAGCAACTTGAAAAAAACAGAAAAGCTTTAGAACGTGAACAAAAAGCTCAGGCTATTGGGGATAAAAAGAAACTAGCAGAAGAAAAAACTGAGCAGGCCCAAGCTGAGCTGGCAAGGTTGAAAGGAATACTTGAATATACTTTAGATATAGATGATACAGTAGACTGGGAACAATTAAAAGTCAAAACAGGCTATCCAGTTCCACAACCAGAAAAGCCAAAAGTCCCACCAAAACCCCAAGCACCGAATATACCACCTGAGCCCAAAAGTACTGATCAAGTATACCAGCCCAAGCTTAGTATACTTGACAGACTAATACCTTCAAAAAAAGAGGCTAAGTTAGTCTATGCTGCAAAATTATTCAAATACGATCATAATGCATGGCTAAAAAACAGACAAGAGGAAATTGAAAGAGTTAAAAAAGAGATCGAAGATTATAAAAAAACAATTATGGAGTTGCAGAAACAGTACTCTACTACTGCTAGGAAATGGATAGCGGAAAGAAAGAAATTTTTGCTAGTACTATGTCCGTGAAATAATTCAGGATACTTGGCGTTTGTGCCGATAATGA
>JBHPGW010000088.1:0-9185 GCA_042569785.1 Planctomycetota bacterium
GTCGAACCTGCACGAAGCTGTTAAGTGACGGTCGAGTGATGACGACGTTTCGTTCAAGTATCGGCAGGGCGGCTTTGCGCGCCTGGGTCGGTGACACGGATGACCCAAATATTATGCAGCCGGCTGGCGGCCATTTCAATGACCGTGAAAGTGTCGCAATGAAGGACGGTGCCTTGCATATCGACAATGACGGCAGGCGCGGTCAGTTTACGATGTATAATATGCGTCCGCCGGATACCCCTGACAGTACTGTCGATGTCACTGCCGAGGTTAAGGTTCTTCGTAACGATGGTTATGCTGCAACATTGTCGGTGCCTTTTACCGGTAAGCTTCGGATATTCCCTGACTATGTTGAAATGGCGCACAACGCGTCTGTCCGTGTCGATGTTACGCCTGGAGTTTTTCATACTTACCGTATTATAAGCGAGGTCGGGCGAATGCGGCTTTATGTTGATGGTGCTTTGGAATTTGACGGCGATGTAGGTGATGATCGACTATTGTCCGCGGCAGGTGGTGCAGTTCTTGTAAGTTATTATTCGCTGGGTTTCGGCAATGAGCAGTGGGGCTCCGGGACTACCGAAGGCGATGTTCTTCGTTCTGTGCCGAACGTATATCTGCGTCATATTTCGCCTGATACTACAGGCTACAGTATTTGGAAGCGGGTCGAAGAAGTGCTCGACGATCCGACTACCGGCCATCGTGAATACTCATGGGTAGCTTCGCGTGATGGCTTTCCCGATACGCACCAGATGGATCACATCATAGAGATCGATGCCAGTATAAGCGGCCATGAACAGGGTTATTCGGGATGGATACAGTTGGATGACGGGCGGATATTTGTCGTCCATTACACCGACGATACAGCTGCCCAAAGTTACCCCACTCCTTACGCCAATTTGGGTATCCCGTGGATTCGCGGAACGTTTTTGGAGCTATCCGACCTGCCACCAATTAAGAAATAAGTTGTTAATTTAAAGGAGCAATAAAATGAAGAAGTTTATCGCAATATTATTAATGTCACTGGTTTGTAATCTGTATGCTGATGGGTTGAGTTTTAGCCCTGGCACGGAATTTATGCGGACCGCGAAAATTGAGTCTGTTGAAGGGCTCGTGTATGTTTACGGCACTATCGAGATGGGGCCTGTCAATCCTGTTAAATATATTGACGGTAAACCTCAATGGCGACCAGAGTCAGATAAGCCAACTGATACAAAATCTAAGGATATTGAGGCTGGGGGTGAAAACGCCTATGAGATGGGCCCTGAGGCTTATATGAAAAAACTGAAATCTTCGGGCCAGCCTCTATCGGGCGGCAAAGCTCAGGGACTTGCGATAATTACATTAGGCCAGCAGTTAGATGGTAAGTTTACGCCGATAATCCGGTTCGGTCTTGCCGATGACAATCGGGCTAAAAAAGATTCGGGCATGGCACATATTACGCCCTGGGTATCTGACGGCAGGATCGATTATTACGGGATGTATGCCAGGCCCAATACGCCTATTGATTTTAAACTGCGTCTTGATCTGCAGGCAGGGACGTTGTCGGCGTTTGTGAGTTGCCGAGGTGAGGACCAGTGGTTCATATTGGCAGAAAATGTCAAGCTGACCAATAGTGTCACTAAGGTAAATAAGGTTCAGATCGAGCAGTATCCGGATAGCCCGGCGATAAAGGATCTGTTGGTACTTCCGGCTCCGTGGCCTGTCGCAGAGTCTGTCAGGCCGCATCCTTTGCGTAAAAAAGACCGTGTTGTTGGGCCCGGTCGTGGTTTTAAATTTCAACCTATGCGTTCAGCATGGCATGAGCAGGGTAAACACGTAACGATCACACGTGAACCGGGCGCTCACTGCGGTTGGCCCGATGTTGTTCAGGTAGATTCACAACACCTGGTATGTGTATGGGGTGATTTTGCGCATACTGGTGGTTCCCAAAGTCAGTCGTTAGCACACAGTTATGATCTGGGCAAAACCTGGGATAAACCGGTAAGACTTCGCGAGATCGGCCTCAAAGGCGCGACACCTCGACTTCAAAAACTCAAGGACGGCAGGCTTCTGCTGACCAGTGACGTTCGTATCAGGCCCGGCTATCCGATCGTACTTATTGACAGTATCGATGGTGGACATACATGGATCAACGAACGTTGGGTCCAGCCTATAGAGGAGCCAGAGCATTGCGGTCCTGTTCCAAGTCGTATCCTTGAAGTTTCCGACGGTTCGTGGCTGATGGCATCGTGCTGGTTCACCAGCTGTACAAAATTTCACCGCGACAAATCACCGGATGACGTAAAGGGTCCCGAAAGAGCGCGTTTTTATCGCTCGACAGATCAGGGTAAAACATGGGTCTACTGGTCGGAGACTCTCGCGTATCCACCTTATAATTCCAGTGAGCCGACTATTCTTGAGTTACCCGATGGCAGGCTGCTTGCCTATACCCGTGAAAGCCGATCTGACAATATGCCTGCGACTAAGTTCTATTCCAATGATAAGGGTAGGACCTGGGACGTCCATGAACTGCCCTACCCGATAACCGGGCGGACTTGCGCAGGTTTTCTCAAAGACGGCAGAGTAATGATAACGTTTCGTTCCGGCATAGGCCCATCTGCGCTGCGTGCGTGGATAGGTTATGCTGATGATATGACAGGTTTCCAGCCATCCGGCGGACATTTTAACGACCATTACAGCGTAGGCCTTAAAGACGGCGCCTTGCACATCGATAACGATGGGATGTGCGGCCAGTTCACTTTATATAACTTCAGACCGATGGATTCGTCTAAAGGGACAATTGAAGTTACAACAGAAGTTAAGGTCCTGCGCAATGACGGTTATGCCGCTATGTTCTCAGTGCCTTATGCCGGTAAGTTTCGCGTTTTTCCGGACCATATAGAAATGGCACACGATAATTCGCTGCGTGTCGATGTCACTGAAGGTGAATTTCATACCTATCGGGTCATAAGCAGGGTTGGCAATATGAAGCTTTATGTCGATGGCGAATTGAGACTTGATACCGATAAAGGTGACGACCGAGCTAAAGAAACGTTCGCCGCCACGGTCAGCTATTACGAAACAGGCTTTGGCAATGAAGCACGTGGCAGTTCTACAGACGACACGGACCTTAATCAGTCTAAGCCCAATGTTTTCAATCGTCATATAACGCAGGGCGTTACAGGTTACAGTATCTGGCGGCGATTCGAGCAAAAATTAGACGATCCGGTAACGGGCAAACGAGAAATTTCCTGGGTCGCCAAGCGCGACGGCTTACCGGATCAATACCAGCTCGATCATATCGTCGAGGTGGAGGCAACTATAAGCGGCTCCGATCAGGGGTATTCTGGCTGGATACAACTCGAAGACGGCAGAATTCTTGTAGTCAATTATACAGACGATACAAGCCATGCCAGCGTGGCTAACCACCATAACATGGGTATCCCTTATATTCGCGGCACGTTCCTGGAACTATCCGACCTGCCACCTTTGAAAAAGTAATACTTATTTGCTGTCGATCTCGGCAAATTGTTTTTTTATTTCGTCGAATATAAGTTTTTGTGCGATTTCCAGTGGGCCGGGCAGAGTTGCACCCGATGCCATGGTGTGTCCGCCGCCGCCGAATTGTTGAGCGATCTTACGGACATCGATATCGCCCTGGCTTCGCAACGAACATTTGACTTTTCCGTTGTCTAATTCGACGAAAAACGCAGCCGCTTCTACGCCGGCAATTCTGCGACATTCATCTATCAGGTTTTCCGTATCGCTGAATTTTGCCCCGGTAGCGGCAAAGTCGGCATTGCGCAAATATTGGGTGACATATCGACCATCAAAGTGCATCTCGATCGTATTGAGCATTACGGTCATTAGCTTGAATCTTTCGACCGAATAATTTTGATACAACTGCTTATATATCTGCGTAGGTTTTAGGCCTGTCTCGATCAGTTCGGCGCAATCCCGCATCGCCCTGGCATCGGTATTATCGAACTGGAACCAGCCTGTATCGGTCGCTACAGTGACAAACAGAGCCTGTGCGGTTTGTTTACCGATAGTCCAGCCGGCGTATTTGAACAGGTCGAAAACGATCAGCCCCGCGCCGGCAGCGGAGGCGTCGATTAACTCGACATTACCAAGATTATCACTGGTGACATGGTGGTCGATAATCAGAACCGGCTTATCGTTTTGCTTTAAGAACTCGTCGAATCCAGGCAGTTGGCCGTAACTATTGGTATCAATAATAACGATCAGATCGGGTTCGCAAAGTTGTTCAAGAGTAATATCATCGCCGAGAACGGCTGGTTTTTTATCAAAGAGGAATTCGTACCACTGCGGAATCTCCGAGAGCATTAAAGGCTGAGCTTTTTTATCCATTTCTGCCAGAGCCTCGCAAAGAGCCGCCACCGACCCGCAAGCATCGCCGTCAGGCCTGGTGTGCGTAGTCACCAGAACATTGTTCGAGTTACTAATCAACTCCAGAGCCTTTTGAAAATCATTTTCGTTTATCATTTGGACCCTTTTGCTAAAATATCTTTTGCTTTTTCGCAGTCTTTTGCTATCTGGGCTGAGAGGTCATGCTCGGTTTTGAATTTTAACTGGCTGCGTATCTGGGCGGTGAAATCCATCGCCATCCAATCGCCTTTTATCTGCTCGGCATTTTCAATCAGTAAATGGGCCTCTATCAATAGGGGATGCTCGTCGCCGTAGGTTCTGGCGTAGCCTATACTGAAAACGGCAGGTAGTTTCTGATGCGCAGTACAGATTTTGTCCTGGGTATCGGCGACTTCGAGAGTGCCGGCATAAACTCCCAGGCGTGGTATGATCTGGTTCGGCTTTTCCATATTAAGAGTTGGAAAGCCCAGGCTCTTACCGACCCCTCTGCCGGGCTTGATCGGGCCTATCAGTCTGTAAGGCCTGCCTAAAGCAGCAGCGGCATCAATGACGTGACCGCTTTCGAGCATATAACGGATCATCGTACTGGATACACGCACACTTTGCCCGGTCGAGAGTCTGACTTTTTCCGGGCCGACGACGTGAACATCGAAACCCCGATCGACAGCCAACTCCTTTAGTGTTCCGATCGAGCCTGCTCGGCCGGCGCCAAAGTTAAAATCTTCACCTTCAACTACAACAGCAGGGGCAAATGTCTCAACGAGAAACTCATCGACAAACTGTTGCGGCGAAAGTCTGAGCAGTTCCGGGCTATCCTTTAGTACAATAAGGTAGTCGGCACCGCAGGCAGCGATCAAATACTTTCTAACAGGCAGTGACATCAATACCCCTGGAGCTTTTTCAGGATACAAAATCGCTACCGGATGAGGGTCGAAGGTCATCACGGCCAGGTCGGCCTTTTTTTCAGAGGCTATTTGTCTGGCGGCAGCGATAATTCTTTGATGGCCGAGATGAACGCCGTCAAAGTTACCTATCGTAAGGACGCCGTCCTTAGCGATCCTGGCCAGTTGTGATTTTTCCTCAATTACACGCATAATTGGTAATTTACTCGCTTATACTGGTATCTGCAAAGAAATTCTGGCGCAAAAGCACTTCATTTTAGTTGCAATTGCCTTGGCTTTGCCTATCATAACACTATATGTTACCGAATAGTAATAAGGGAATACCCAGATGAGCTTAAAAAACAAAAGCAAACATATCCTGGTGGAATTGAAAGGACATGCGCCTTTTACATTGCTTGGTGCACTGCTGGGCATCATTCTTATGCTCGTATTTAGAAATGCCGGTGCAAAAGGCGCCCATAATCTGTTTATGATCTTCCACCCCACTCACGTGGTACTAAGCGCGATGGTGACCGCTTCGATGCTCAGGGTTCATGCCTGGAAAAAAAAGTTTCTTACGATACTGGTCATAGGCTATTTCGGTTCTGTCGGGATCGCTACACTCAGCGATGTAATAATACCGCATATAGGGGCAAATCTGCTGGGCTTAAGTGTTCCAACTCACGCCCAAATGCATCATCATGAAGATGGACACACAGACCACGAAGAAAAGCTGGCGATTCATCTTGGATTTATCGAAGAATGGTACATCGTCAATCCAGCGGCACTGTTAGGAATTTTTATAGCGTTTTTTATTCCTCGAACTAAATTCCCTCATAGCGCCCATGTTCTGCTCAGCACGTGGGCTTCGTCATCATATCTTCTGATGAGTATCAAATCTGAGTTGACCATAGCAGGCGGGATCGGAATATTCGCAACGCTGTTCATCGCGACATGGCTGCCCTGCTGTATAAGCGATATTATTTTCCCGCTATTGTTCGTCAAACCTGATGTGGAATTGGCGCAGCAATGCGCAGACCACGGCCGCCACAGCCATGAACATTCATACAAACAATAAGAGTCGGAACTGTAAATCAGCTTGAAAATCAGCAAAAACCTCTTGAATCGGTTCAAAATTGGACAAATGCATGTGATTCTACCACTTCTGCCAGAATTCTCTTGACATCAGTACGGTTATTATGGTAAAATCACCGCTATTAGGCTTTTAGCGGTTTATAGGAGTGGGTGACGATGAAGTACGAATGAATGTGCCTCTTAAAGCCCCCCCCACTTGATACTGATTAAATCAGGGAACTATGATCTTAATTTATAAAAGGCCATAGGGTTCTGAGTGTCGATTTCAGGTTTTTTGTCCTATTAAGCTAAATAAAACTAAGATAATTATCAACTAACGATAACTCATTTTCCACTCACGGAAGAGGGATCGGACAGATTTAACATAGCCCGATCTAAGTTGTATTCCCACACAAGGACGTAAGGTAATATTTTGCGCGTAATTCATGAAAAAAATAGTTAAATTTTTCAAAATTGGAGGATGGAAGTGATGAACGTATCTTTATTAAAATCAGCAAAAGTAAACTCGATAGTTATTTTGCTAAGTTTATGCATCACGGCAGTATTCCTGCTGCCTATCAATGCGCAGGCATCTGGGCTGGTAGACCAGGACTATCTCGACAGCATTGTCGACACAAATCCCAATCCAGTACCGCATGGGGCAACTCCGGAGGATGAAGCGTACGTTCAGGACCTGCAGGAACAGGCGGCTATACGGCAGCCTACGGGGATGGAGATGGCGATTTTGGCAGCTCCGACAGGTGCTGTCTGGACGCCGGGTGAGTACGAACCATGCTTAGGATCGTTGGTCGCTTGGGAGCCGGGGTCCTATCTTCCCCTGCTTACGGAATTCGTAGTCGGGCTGACAACAGACCCGAATGGTTCTATCGCATATGTGATAGTAAGGGATGCAAGCCAGCAAGCAACTGCCACTACGACGCTTTCAGGCGCCGGTGCCAATATGAGCCGTGTTGAGTTTATTTATTATGATTTGACTACCGTATGGATTCGTGACTACGGCCCACGTTATAATTATGTTGATAATATACCCTCAATCATTGACCACATATACAACCGTAACCGTCCGGCAGATGACGGCTTACCGGATTGGATCGATGATCAACCTGTACCGTACGAGCATGATGAGCTGGTACACAAGATGGACCTAATACATGGTGGTGGAAACTACCACGTCTTTTCCAACGGTGATGCGTTCATGAGTACGCTTATCGTAGAGGAAAACCCAAGTAAAACCACGCCTGAGATTACGGCTGAGGTAGAGAGCTATTGCAATGTTAATTTGACAATTTATCAGCGTTTGCTCTCTAACGTTGACGCTACAGGCCATATTGATATGTGGTTTATGCCTGTTTCAGACGATACGGTTATCATAGGGGAGTTCGATTCGTCGCACTCCAACTCACAAACTGTAACAGAGACCGCGGTAACGGATATGGAAAACAGGGGTTATACCGTATACCGCGTGCCGAGTTACAACAGTAATGGTGAAAGCTCAAGCGGCGGTACACATTATACCTATACGAACGCCGCTGTTGTAAATAAAAGGGTATATGTGCCGGAATACGGCCATGCTACTGACGATGCCACCGCGCTGGATGTTTATAAACAAGCTTACCAAGTAGCTCCGTACGGCAGTTCCGACTATGAAATCGTTCAGGTTGACTGTGCAGCTATTATCCCTTCAGCCGGTGCTATCCACTGCGTGATGAAGCATATCTATGCTCCCATAAATACGGCTCCGGTATTTCTCTCTACACCTGAAACAACCACAGGTGTTGGATCACTATATAGCTATGATGTGGATGCCTACGCTTTCCCAACAGCAACCACTTATACACTGGAAACATATCCTTCAGGCATGACCATTAATTCTTCTACAGGATTAATTGAATGGACACCGGGTTCAACCGGTGATTTTAGTGTGGTTGTTAGAGCCACCAATAGCGAAGGTTATGACGAACAAAACTATACTCTATCTGTTGGGGTAATAACTGTTTTGCTCGATGATGATTTTGAGACTGATTTTGGAAACTGGAGCAATGTTACAGGTGATCAGGCCGACTGGGTGCGAAACCAGGGGTCTACTCCCTCCAGCAGCACCGGCCCGGACCATGATAACACTGTTGGTGGCGGTTATTATCTATTCATGGAATCTTCTGACCCTCTCAGTACCGGGGACGAAATCTATTTAGAGAGTCCGGACATTGATGCGGCCGCATACAATATAAATCTGCAATTTTATTACCATATGTACGGCTCGGCTATGGGCAGTCTCAATGTCGATATTTATGATGGCACATGGAACAATAGTGTTTGGAGTATATCAGGCCAGCAACATTCTTCTTCAGCAGATGCTTATACACTCGCTACAGTTGACCTTAGTTCTTACACCGGGACAATTAAAATAAGGTTCAGAGGTGTTGACAGTACCAGCTATACAAGTGATATGGCTATTGATGATATTACGGTTATCGGAACACAAGCTGGTGCGCCTGACACCAACGTGCCGGAACCGAATATAATGACATGGAATATTTTGCCGTACGCAACAGGAACTACTTCTATCTCAATGACAGCTACAACGGCTACCGACGATACTACGCCTGTGTACTACTACTTTGAATGTACAACGAATGGCGACGCTAATAGTACATGGCAATTAAGCGAAACATATGAAGCTACTGGCCTCGACCCCAGCACCGAATATACGTTTAGGGTTAAGGCTCGCGACAGTTCTCCTGCACAAAACGAAACAGCTTGGTCCACTGCTGAATCAGCAACAACCAATGCGCCTGACACGGATCCGCCGACGCCTAATCCTGCGACTTTCGATTCGGCTCC
>JBHPGW010000089.1:0-9115 GCA_042569785.1 Planctomycetota bacterium
AACCAACTCATTTTATCGGATACTCTCTAATTAGCAATGGTACACTTTTCGGGGGCCAGGCCATACAGACAATATCGTGTGGCCCTGTCTAAACAAAATAGGCCATATATCTTTTTTAGACCTTGAACCGCCGACACACGGATTTTCAGTCCGATACTCACGCTGTAACTTGTTGCAAGTCAAGGGCTTATATGCCTTTTTGAGGCCAAAAAAGTGGTCCGGCAGTTGTTCGCACATTAACCAATAGCTGTTAACAACCTAGTATCCACTGCTCACTGACGAACTTTTTGACGAACTGTTATCTTTTGTCAACACTATCGCGTCTGGCTTTTAAATGCCGAGTTGATTTTGGCTGATAGTAATGAGTTCTCTGTTGTAAAAAGACTGGTCTTCATTGTTTTTCAGGTAAAATATCGTTATGGCACACGGATTACTTTTATTCCGCCGCGTTTGAGTACTTCGCCGGCTACCGCCTCTTTATCACAAGATGGGCTGCCACCTTTTAAGTAAGCTCGTTTTGCACCTACGATTTCAGCAATCTCCAATGTATATTTTGCACCGTTGACATGAAATCGAGTCACATCCTGGCCATTTTCCGGAGCTATGATGCGTAACCCTTCGTCGAGAACTTGCGCACCGGTACCATGGAGCATTTCACCTGTTCGCGGCGTCGACATACCGCCTAACTGTTCCGGGCAGACAGGAACCAGCACATATCTTTTCTTCAAACGTTCGATGAGTTTGTCACGTTTCTTTGCCCTGCGCCCGTGCCACCGACACGGAATACCAAGCAAGCAGGCACTGATTAAAACCGGCTCACTAACATTAGAAATCAATTTCAACAAGACTGGAGTTGTGTTTTGCTTACAATAATAGAAGGTGGTGTTTATGCAATCTGATTATAAGGATCTGGAAAAACTGGCCCGGGAGAAAGAAGAGGAGAACTGGGGATTTCGAAAGTTCTTGAAATTCTATGATGAGCTTTCGGATAAGGAACTTGATCAGTTTGTCTCCAGGATCGCGGGCAAGTATGAATCTGAGATTGAATGTATCAGTTGTGGCCGATGTTGCAAGAAGTTAAAGCCAACATTTTCCCAGCAAGACCAGCAGCGGCTGGCTGACAGATTGATGATGACGGTAGAGCAGTTAAGACCACGGCACCTTGAGTATGACGAATCAGACAATAAGCCGGGATGGCAAATGAAGGGTACTCCCTGTCCTTTCCAGAAAGATAACAAATGTACTGTTTACGAAGACCGTCCGCAGGATTGTCAGGGCTATCCTTATTTGCATGAACCTGGCTTTAGCGGTAGAACGATGGGTATGATCGAGCGAACGTTTACTTGCCCTATAGTTTTTAACGTCATGGAGGAACTCAAGAAAGAGCTTCATTTTGAAGCAAGTGACGGTGCTGAGGATTTCTGACAAGAATGGAGCTAAGTTCTATGGATACCATCGGCAGAAAAACTGGTTGGGAAAAATTCTCCATGGAAGCTCATTTTCTGTTTTTTGCGTTTATTCTTAAAGTCGAGAAAAACAGGATCTAATTTTGTGGGGTCTACGCCCATAGGATCCCAACACACATCGAAATCATCGGGAATAAGCTTTTCTGTAACAAAACTACCATCTATAAATATCCTACGACATCCAGCTTTTCGTAATGCCATTACACCAGTTTTAAATCCAAAAAAAAGTTGTTTTCGGTGTTTAGTGGTTGCAAAACGTGATTCAATTTCCTTAAGTGTTGCATTATGTATTCCCGGATGTAACACTTTCCAAGGGCCGCCAATATCAACAAAGTTAGGTAGGCAGTTCAGTATCAGCAAGTTGAGGCAGAAATCTTTTCGCTGCCTGGCAATCAACTTTTTCATCGACAAAAGAAAAATGCTGAACCAGCCTGGCTGTTGTCTCATTGATACGGTAAGCCTGCTTTTCATCCAGCTTATTTGGCTCTAATATTATGTCGTGATATTGCTCAAGCCTTTTCTTGCATTTGGGACAATTCTTAATGTGTTGTACAACTCTGCGGGGAGTTTGGTAGTGTGTGTCAGCATGCACTAACATATCAAAATGGTTTTCGGCAAATTCACACTCAGACATTTCGTCTTCATTTTTGCTGTCGTTTCTGCCTAAGATTTCGTCCGGCCACAAAAAACCTTCCGCCTCCAGTTCTTCTTTAGGGGCCGGGTGTTCTAATAAACTCAGGAAAGCATCTTGCAGATTGGAATTGATTTCAGCAGGGAAAATATCTTTATTATTACGCGATTTACCCAGACCAAATAAAAGTATTCGAAAACCAGCGATAGCTTTTTCCTCAAATATCTTTTTGACCTCTTCTAATTTCACAGTACGTACCTTGATTATCCTGAAAAAGCGTTGACTTTTTGATTGTTTGCAATAGAAATTTTTGGAGAGTGTCTCGGCGGTATTTCCTGTATCGGGATGGTCTTATTTAATGGGTGGCCGTTTTTGAAACAATCCTGCAAATCCTCCGGTGTTAGCTCTATGAACAGGTCAGAAGATTCGATTAACGATTTGGATCTGCGAGAGTCAAAGCTTGCATTTTCAACCTGCTTGCCGGCATTCTTTATCCTTGAGAGCATCGGAGCAAAATCGCCATCACCGCTAACAAGTATGCCGGTATCATAATAATTCCATAAGGCCTGGGTGACCATATCGACAGCTATGAGGATATCAATGCCTTTTTCATATGGGATTCCATCCTTATAGTTGAGCATCTTGTGCTTGACCGTGATGTAAGACAGTTTTTGCACATCATCAATAAAACGCTGCTGCTCTCTGGCTTCTTTTGGTGACCTGTGTGAATCAAATGTGGCTACATATAAATTAAGCCGGATAAGTTTTCTGCCGTTGGTCAGCATTTCAGCAAATTTCAGATAGTCAAGATCGACCCTACCGCATTCGCTTTTCAAGGCGTGATATAAATTCGAGCCATCAATAAATATCTGTACCCGTTCCTGCGGGTATTTGCCTTTGTATTCAGTTAAATCCCTTAACCTCATAGTCTCCTGTAACCTCCCGTTACGTGTACATTTTTTCGAGTGATTTTGTGACATCAGGATTCATCACATCCGCATAGACTTCAGTTGTTTTGGAATTAGAATGACCTAACTGCTTTTGAACTAATCGAAGGTTATAGCCGCTTGCTTTGTACAATTCGCAGGCGAAGGTGTGGCGAAGTGAATGGATTGAATAATGTTCAGGCAGGCCAGCCTTTGCAGCCACACGCTTGAAGGCTTTTTCAATAGCTCTCGGCGTCATATGACCGCCGGTATGACTGGATATCAGCAACGGACTATCAGGACCGACAGGCTCATTGCCGATCTGTTTCCATTTCAAGTATTCTTCGTAATGCTTTTTGAATTCACTATTGAATCGAACGAGTCTTTTCTTGCCGCCCTTGCCTTTCCTGACGATAAGAGAGCTGGTCTTTTCATCGATATAAATATCACCGCAGTTAAGCTGTGCAATCTCCGAAACCCTCAGTCCCGTGGCCAAAGCGAGGTGTATAATAAAATAATCGCGGTACGGTATATTATGGCCGTAGAGCAGTCCCGTCTCAGCCAGGCCTTTGGCTGTTTTGAGGAGCAGCTTTGCCTCTTTTTTAGAGAGGAATTTGCTGCCATCCACGATCCAGTCTACATGAGCCATTTTTGATAACCTGCCAGCTAACCTGTTCAGAAAAGTTCTAAAATGGTAGGTTCGCTGAACTTTTTATGTCGATTGAAATTGCTGTAACCTACTGTTTTATCGATGGTTACGCTTTGGTAGGTATTGCTGGGTGCGGAGTTTATAAATGTTGCGAAAATTTGGTAAAAAAGTGGAAGGACTAAAGACAAAGTGATTGCAACTACTGATTACACGACGGATTGCGAACTAATGATTTGGCCGGAACGTATATTTTTTGGCAGGAAAAAAGTTCAGAAATCCTACCCTTTCTGAACTTATTTTTACTTTCCTTGATTATACCGCCAAAATCGTACTAAAACAAGCGAAAAAAACACTCAAGTACAAAACCACAGGATCTTTTATTGCCATTTTTCAGGCCGCAATTGCGATGAATTGCAGGAAATACAAATACTGTGCCCAACGGAAATTGATCCGTTGGTTAAACCACCATCAGTAAAAATCCTTGGACACCATTTTTGGCGGCATCTTATTGATAGACTTCATATCACACATTCTGAAATATGTTTTCCCTTGAAAATCCTCTTATCATGGTGTAAATATTTTGTTAATGATGAATAGACCACAATTGTTTGTGAAACCAGCATAAATTCATATAATAAGTTGCTATGAAAAAGCTACAGGCCAATCGTGTATGCGTTTCTGATGATGGGGATTACTTCCAGGTCCTTTTCGAGGAAGAATGGGATAGCCTTAAAAACTACTTTCTGATTCAACGAAACTTTGAATATGATTATGATGAAGAGCCCGATCCCTGTTACATAGAGACTGATAACGAGGGATTCTGCGGACATTTGGACATAGAGAAAGCCGAATTGGATCGGAATCGATTTTATCTCAAATTGGCAGACAAGAAAGACGGGGAAATAGAGATAACATTCCAGATTAGAAACGAGAACTACCTGGAAGCCAAAAGGGTATTAAAAATCATCTTCTCCGGGCTTGACACCTTAACAATAACACCGTAAGCAACAGATACCCGTCAGGCAGCATGTTCTGTAATCTGATCACAGTCTCAATTTTGCTCACGATTTGAATGAAGAATAAAGCTGAGCAGGTCGGTTGCATCCGTGTGGCCATGGTGGTAAATATAATCTATTTTTGTGCAGAACTAAAGTGTTAGAAATTTTTGTTAAAATCTCTGAAACTAGTTGACTTGGCTAATTTGGCAGGTAAAATAGGGCTAAATATGGCTAATTATACAGGTGAATGTTAAAATGTACCGATTTGCAATAAGAGATTTGAAAGATTGGGTATCCAGAGAAGACCATAAACCTCTTGTCCTTCGGGGTGCCAGGCAGGTTGGAAAATCATACCTTGCGCATATGCTGGGTGATGAGGCCTTTGAGACACTTGCGGAGATCAATTTTGAACAGACCCCTGAAATGGCGGAGCTTTTTAGCTCTCGTCAGCCGGAAAGAATTATTCCACTGCTTGAATTGAGACTGAACTTATCGATTATTCCGGGTAAGACATTATTATTTCTGGATGAGATACAAGCTGCTCCGGAGGTTTTTGCGACACTTAGATACTTTTATGAACAGATGCCGCAACTGCATATCATAGCCGCTGGCTCACTGCTCGAATTTGTACTTGAAGATCACCAGTTTTCCATGCCGGTCGGGCGGATCGAATATATGCACCTTGGCCCAATGATATTTGAAGAATTTTTGCTGGCGATGACCAAGCAAAAATTACTGGATTTTTTGCAAAGCTACTCTCTATCAGAATCAATCCCTGATCCAATTCACAATGAATTAATGCAGCATGTAAGAGATTTTTGTGTAATAGGTGGTATGCCCGAGGCGGTAGAGAAATATTCAAAAACAAAGTCATACTTGGAAAGTGAGAGGATTTTAAGCAATATCTTATCGACATATCGTGCCGATTTTAATAAATATGGATTGCGTGTAAACCAACAGAGAATCAAAAAGGTGTTTTTGAAAATCCCAAATTTAGTCAGCCAGAAATTCAAATATTCACAGATCGATAGAGAAGAAAAAAGCAGAGACCTCAAAGATGCTTTGCATAAACTCGAATGTGCACGTGTTGTTCACAGGGTTGTTCACAGCGACGCAAACAGCGTGCCTTTAGGCGCAGAGATCAACGACAAATATTTTAAGACGATATTTCTTGATGTTGGTTTGTTGTGTCGAGGGGCGGGGATAACTATGGCAGATATTCAATCTGCCGATGATGTAATGATGATAAATTCCGGCCGGGTATGTGAACAGTTTGTAGGACAGCACTTATTATATTCTGGGAGATATTATGAAGAGCCGCAGTTATTCTGCTGGTTACGCCAGCGTGGCAGCGCAAATGCGGAAGTGGATTATCTGTTGAGCCAGGGAACAAATATCATTCCTGTCGAAGTCAAAGCCGGCAAGAGCGGCTCCTTGAAATCTCTTCATGTTTTTGTAAGTGAAAAACAGCGTGATTTCGCATTGCGTTTTTATGCGGGACAGCCTTTACTTAGTGATGTCAGGACGAGTGTCTCAGGCATGAAGCCGGTTGATTTTCGTTTACTGTCTTTGCCGTTCTATCTTATTGATCAGACCAAGCGGCTATGCAGGGGTTCGACAACCTAAACGGCTAAATATTATGGAGAGTTTTTATGAAGCTTAAATTTCCATGGCAAAAATTCCAGATGATCCGGGCGTGCAAAGAGCTGGCGGATATGCGATTATGGGAAAGTTATGAAAACATGGACTTTTTTGTAGTCGAGACACCTCTTGAAGACCCTGTTGTGGTATCCATTATGGGTGCCGGCGGCCAGGAATATGGTATCAGCGTTTTCAGGGGCCCTGATGCATTTAAGCAGCCTATTATGCTAACCAATGATGAAAGAGTTTCTGCTGATAAACTAAACACTATTGGTTTTAATATGGTTCATTATAGGGACATGCAATATGAAGAAAAGAAATGGCTCAAATCCTGTAATTACCGCGTGAAAAAATCTGACTGGCTGCCATCTGTTGTTTCCCAAAAGCGGGGCGAGATGATGGAAATGGTCGAAAGAGACCATGATATCAGGCTGATGCTCTATATTGTTAAGGGTATTATAAAGTCTCAGCAAGACGGCAAATTCTGCCCGACAATGAGCGATAGCGGCTCAAACATATTCACAATAGAGGTTTCCGGTGACGTTTCAGAGCCGGATGTCAAAGTAACACATAAATCTTTTCCTGGCTCAAAAGAGCTTCTCCGGATGTGCGGGGATGAAATGGCAGATGACGTATCGGCACTGCCTGACATATCCAAACTGCCGAGACTTGAAGAAACCTGGGTAATCGTGCCCGTGTATGTCACAAATGAAAATAACGGCAATGATAAATGCATTCTTGCTATCGCCGAAGAAGAAAGTCATTATATTCTGCACGCAGATGTTATTCCGATGGATACCAGCCTGGCCCTTGATGTTTTGTTCGGCGTTTTCAGCGGCGACAATGCCGCAGAGAGTATAGGTATGCCGGAGAGAATCATTATAGCCGAGAAAACATTATTTGATGCCGTAAAAGATATTCAGGAATTAGGAATCAATGTCTGCTATAAGAAGAAACACCCTGTCGCAAAAGATATTCGAGAAAGTATCACCAATGATTTACCGGCCTTTGCTGAGAAGCATTTTGCCGAAGCTCTTGAAATACCCGATATTGACCCGTCTGTGGTTCCAGCTGATGATGACCTGCAGAACTGGAAATTGGTGCAGAAAGTACTGACAAATCAATTTATTAACTTCTGGCACGATTCGGATTACCTGCATAAGAGCCGGCCAGGTAAAAAGTTTTTTGGCGATAGAGACTATGAATATTATATTGATGAATATGATGAAATGGCAGCTTTGCCTACTTACGTTACCTGGGCGGCACTTACATACAGGACTGCAAAGAACAAACCAACCTATGCGGAAAAACTACTCGCAGAAGGTCTTGGCGAATCGCTGAGAATTTCACTCGAATCGCTCAATAATTCATATCCGAGTTTGTATCAAATCGCAGAAACTAATGCAGAGACTGGCTACATTGTCCTCAGAGATCTGCTATTGTACAAAACAATAACCGTTCACGATCAGGGCCTGTCTGAGACGGCAAGGCCGGGCTGGATTGCTCCCTTCTGGGTTTACCCGGTTGGAAATTTTCATTTTGTTGATATTGCAGGACCAATGTTCAACGCGTTGCATTCAACGGACGTGATGGATGAATTACTGGAACTAAAATTGCCGACAAAGCCTACGCCCGGGTGGCTTAGGAAAAATGCGTATATATTTGGAAGGCTCTGGGCTTTATATGACGAAATTGCTGAAAGCAGTTTAATACCGCCAAAGTTGACGAATACAGATGGCCAGCCGCTGGAGTTTATCACAGCTTGTTTTGAATGTGCTGATCCGAAATCAGCCCGCAAGGCACTTTCGCAGAGAGATAACGTTGACTATGACGAAGACGATGATGTGTATATATGGTTTAAAGATAACCCTGATGATCCGGTTATGGAGACAACCTTGCTTGCAAGGATATTCTTACAGGACAATAAAATTAAAGCCGAGACCAATTCTAAAAACCGATTGAATAGTTTGATTGATATGCTCGAATCCATTGATGGAGTCAGCTATCTTGAACACGAGAGCAAGGACGTCGAAGAGATGTTAGAAGAGGCTCGTGAAAAGAAACAAGATGTCGCCGAAGAACCTTTGCCCGAGGAAGTTAAGGTTGCTATGCAGGATCGAATGAGGGAATATTATATGGATTGGCTGGACAAGCCTAATCCTGCTCTTGGCAATAAAACGCCGAGACAGGCTGCCAGGAACAAAAAGACCTCACAAAAAGCCAGGATTCTCATAGAGACTATACCCGCTCCGGCGAGCAGTAATGACATAAAAATCCCCAAAAAAGAAATGCTAAGAAACATCGGGTTTGATAAAAATTAAGCGGGCCATGGTTGTTAGCTCAATTCTTGTAAAGATTGCTTATGAATGAGAATGGTCCTTGGTCTCTCTATTCATGAGAATGTGCACAAAGCCTTTGAGCTTTGTTATATTTATGTACGGTCAACAAAAAGGCTGATTTTGAAGGGATAGCTGGCAGGCGAGCCTTTCACCTCTTTGTAGTCTGGAATCAATAAATCGTGGTATTCTGCCGCTAAACAAAGATTTTTATATTTTTTTAGAATTCCTGTCCCCATTTTTGTTCTGCGGTTACTTTATTATTGAGGCTATAATGTTGGCTGGTAAAAAAGGAATTTGAGATGAGAGCAAAGTCAAAAGAAGTCAAACTGCTGAAAAAGTGTCTTAATGGCGATTCACGCGCCTTTGAGGGTATTGTCGCCGAGTATCAGGGGCTTGTTTGTGCGATTACCTGGTAGTGTAAACTTTGTTCTGTAAATTGGTGTTAACCACCGCATGTGGCTGGGT
>JBHPGW010000090.1:0-9108 GCA_042569785.1 Planctomycetota bacterium
CACCCAGCAACATGCGGTGGTTAACACCAATTTACAGAACAAAGTTTACACTACCATTATGGTCAGGCCCATTACTATCTTGGTATAGCATTTAAAGCCCAGGGCAAACTCGATGAAGCGATAAGTCACTATTACCAGGTATTGCGGATCAAGCCTGACCATGCTCCGGTACACAATAATCTGGGCAGTATATTCTTGAGACAAGGCAAACTCAACAAAGCGATCGAACACTATCGTCAGGCACTGCAAATCAATCCTAATCATATGGGAGCACACAATAATATAGCTAATGCACTGTCGTCTCAGGGCAAATTCGATGAAGCGATCAGTCATTATCGCCGGGCACTTCAGATACAGCCAGGGCATGCTCAAACACAGCGTAACCTGGAACGCGCGCTCCGTTTACAACAAAAAGCTAAGTAAGTTCTTAAATATATAATTGATATTTATTTTCAGAGAGTTTAATATGTGTTAGCATATACAAAACAATATATGAGAATTCCGAATAAAAGATTCTAAATGAATTCACAAAAACAAAGATCAAAAGTAGTAGTATTGAAAACCACTCCCGAGACGGTTTTGGATAGCTACGCTGAGCTTATGCACCTTGCCGAGTATGAAAATGTTATTTCCAAAGACATCGACACACTTATCAAGCTGAACCTCTCGTGGACGAAATATTTTCCAGCTTGCTCGTCACAGCCCTGGCAGGTAGAGGGTGTAATAAAAACTCTTATCGAAGACGGGTTTTCAAAAGAAAAAGTTCTGCCCATTGAAAATAAAACGGTAGTCACCGACCCTATAAAGGGCGCACATAACAACAAGTGGATGCCGGTACTGGAAAAATATGGGTTAAACTTTACACCTTTGCCGGAAGTTGAATGGATCAAATACGATTTTGGGCAGGGCCTTTTGAAACTGAATGATATTTTTCCGGAAGGCATTTTGATACCAAAAATGTTCAAGGGGAAAAATGTAATTCATCTGCCAACGTTAAAGACACACGGACATTCGCAAACTACAGGAGCGATCAAAAACTCATTTGGCGGACTTCTTAAAGAAGTACGTCACTATGCGCATAAATACATCCACGAGGTTCTGGTTGACCTTGTTATTATGCAAAAACAGCTCCATCCCGGGATCTTTGCGGTGATGGACGGTACGGTCTGCGGCGATGGGGCCGGGCCGAGAACGATGGTTCCGAGAATAAAGAATTTTGTTCTGGCAAGCGCCGACTCTGTCGCTATCGATGCCGTAGCGGCCAAGATGATGGGCTTTAATCCTATGGACATTGATTATATTCGCATCTGTGACGAAATGGGGCTCGGTACAGGTAAGCCAGAGAATATCAAAATAGTTGGTGAGGACATCTCGGAGGTAAACTTCGGTTTCAAAACAAAAAAGAGTTTTGTCATTTGGGGCGACCAGATGCTTAGGAAAGGCTGCCTGAGATGGCTGGAAAAACCGTTACTGCATTCGTCGCTGGTTGGCTGGGCGCCATTCGCGTCGAATCTTTATCATGATTTCCTCTGGTATCCGATAGTCGGCAAAAAAATAATTCGTGATTTTATGAAAACCCAATGGGGCAATCTGTTTCAGCAATATTAAGTTTGATCGCCAGGACAAATGATAAAGTTAGCTATTTTTGATTTAGATGACACGCTGTACGACGAGGTCGACTACTGTCGCAGTGGGCTTAGTTCGGTTGCACAGTTGCTGGCCGAATCAACTGAGGGGGCAACGGCTGAAGATGTTTTTGGGGTTCTGTGGGGTCAGTTTAATGCCGGCGACCGCACGAAAATATTCAACGATGCTCTTGATAAGCTTGGTATCGACTATACCGCTGATTTTATAATGAGTCTGGTAAAACATTATCGCGAGCATAAACCGGATATTATACTGCCTGACGACAGCAGGACTGTGCTGGAGCAGCTTCAGGGCAAATACACGTTAGCACTTTTGACGGACGGTTTTTTGCCGGCTCAGAAGCTTAAGGCCCGTGCTCTTGGAATTGAAAAATATTTCAAGTGCATAATTTATACCGAAGAACTTGGCAGAGAATTCTGGAAGCCGAATCCTGCAGGTTTCAAAAAGATACTTGCGCAGTTACAGACGCAAGCCGATTCGAGTGTTTATATTGGTGACAATGAGAAGAAAGATTTTATCGCGCCGAATGAACTGGGGTTCAAAACTATAAAACTGATAAGACCCAGAGGGATACACACTGAAGTTTCCACAGAACAGGGAGCTTCGGCTGGGTATGTAATACATAATATTAGTGAGCTGCCAGGGCTGCTTGCGAAACTTTAAGTCTTTCAGGCAGGTCGTCCTGACCGAGACCCTGCTCACCGGGCTTAAACGGAAGCGAATCGATGAACTGAACCGCTATCTTATCTAAAGAGCCCTTGCTGCCATCGATTCGGCAGATACGGCCTTTGCGAGTGAAGTTTAACATTTCCAATTTCTTGTTCGAGTTAATACGCGGGACGCTAAAGCGTGTGGCAATCTCCTGCCTTGGATACAGGCAGCTATCCTGTGAGTAACAGTTGAAGGAAATTCCTCTGCTGGAGACATCAAATGTCTGGCCCTGTGAGAGGACTTTGGAAAGTTCATTGCTGAACCATATCGGCTGACTATACTGTAGCCTTTGCTCTGTGCGATGTTCTTTGGTAGAGGCTGGTTCGGTTTTTGCAGGTGTCAAAGATTGGCCAATGTTTGCACCGGGTCTCTGCGCTGAAGCACCCTGGTGCTGAGGCAAAAGCTGCATTGTTTTTTCGACAACTAATTTCCACTGCTTATCGTCAAAGCCGTTCTCGATCGTATCGGCGTGGACATAAGCAACGAAGCCAGAGTCTTTCGGCGTAACGGTGCGGGCACCGCAGACAAGCTTTCCGTCATAAATGTACAAATTCAGGGGGGCGTTTGTTACCCTTGGGCGATTCTCAATGGCTTTGGATATCAACCGTTCTATTTGAGCTGGATTCATTTTGGTTTCTTCCCAATAAAAAATCTTCTTCACTTAAGATTTATTATCGGCAAAAAAGTGGTGGGGCTTTGGGAGTTTGTTTTGAGTTATTTTGGATATATCAGCTTGATCCGTTTTTTCTTTGCCAGCCGCTGCCATGGTTTTGATGGAGCGGTATTTGTAACGATATAGTCGATCTGGTCGAGGTCGGCGATTTTGTACAATGCGGGGTTATCGAATTTGGTATTATCACCGACAAAGATGACTTTATCGGCCCTTTTCAGTACCAGCCTTGCGAACCCTACGGTTACCACATCTTTGCCGCTAATCCCGGAATCTATCGTAATATCGTCAGCGCCAGTAAATGCTTTAAAGCCTCCTAACTGTGCGATGGCGGCTTCTGCGCCTGGGCCTACCGTGTCCATTCTTTCCGGACGGTACTGGCCTCCGACGATGATTATTTTATGCCCTGTTACTTTGGCGAGCCTGCGCATCAGATATAGTGAATTGACAATAACGGTCAGATTCTTTTTTTTCGCCAGGTAGGGTACGATCTCGTAACAGGTCGAGCCGGCTTCGAGGTAGATTATGTCGCCGTCGTCGATAAGTGTGCTGGCGAGTTTGCCGACGATCTTTTTTGCGGATACCTTTTTCGTTTGACGGTATCGCACAGATGGCTCGACATCGGGAGATGTTAAAACCGCTCCGCCATAGGTCTTTTTGAGCAGGCCTTGTTTTTTGAGAAAAGTAAGGTCGCGTCTGATGGTAACTTCGCTGACATTTAGTGTGCCGGCGACCTGTGTTACATAAAGGACGCCATTTTTGCGCAATTGCTCAAGTATGTAATTTCGCCTGCTCTCGGCGGCAATACCCATTTTCCATTCCTCAAAAAAGATTACAGCTAAATAACAATCCCGATATTACCACAAAAATCGGTTACGAGCCAGTAAAAAATGTTCGTTTGGGTTCGATTCTGTTCTTGTTTTGGATAAACACCGCCCTTGAACGGGTCTTTAGGATTGTTGTCACTGCGGTGTTGTGGTATAATCGTCGGTTCGTTCACCATGGCGATAGACATGTTCTAACAGCCTTTGGTGTTTTGGATTGATTTGTATAAGACTTTTAGAAAGGGTTTGAGATATGGATTTTTGTATCGAAGACGTACGTAAGAAACCTCAGCCGCCGTTGAAAGAGCTGATAAATGATAAGATACTTACTCTTGATCAGTTGACCGATTGGCTTCGTTCGATCTATGAGATTCGGTTCTTCGAGGAGAAGGTATTTGAACTTCTTGGTCAGAACATCATCAAGGGCGCATCACACCTGTACGCAGGCGAAGAAGCAATCGCGGTCGGAGCCACAGCTGCGATCGAAAAGGGCGACGTCATAGGCTCGACCCACCGAGGCCACGGCCACTGCGGCGCGATTGGTAACAAGTACGCCGAAACCAAAGAGGCTCACCAGAATCACTGGAACCAGATGATGGCGGAACTTATGGGCAGAGAGACCGGCTACTGCAAAGGCAGAGGCGGCTCGATGCACATCGCACAAGTTGACGGCCAGAACAATCTGGGCTCGACCGGTATCGTGGGCGGAAATCAGCCGCCAGCAGTTGGTGCGGCTATGGCAGAAAAATATAAAAAGACAGGCAAGATCGTTCTGTCATTCTTCGGTGACGGCTCAACTAACACAGGGACATTTCACGAATCGATGAATATGGCGTCAGCTTTGAAAGTGCCGATGATAGCGATCGTGGAAAATAATCTTTACGGTATGAGTGTGCCATTCTCCGGTTCGCCTATAGAAGGCACCGTGCAGGCGAGTAACCTGACTGATATCGCTGAACGTGCTTATGCTTATAACATCCCGGCTATGATCGTCGACGGTCAGGATGTTGTTTCAGTATTTTTGGCTATCAGGTCGGCGGCGGCAATGGTCAGAGCCGAACAGCGAATGATGCTGATCGAGGCTAAGACTTACCGCTGGTACGGCCACAGCAGAAGCGATCCGAGAGCTTATAGAACCAAAGAAGAAGAAAAAGCATGGCACGACAGGGATCCGATCATCGTACTCAGTGACAAACTGCTGAAGGAAAAACTCTGCACACAAAAAGAACTTGACGCTATAAAGGACAAGGCTTTCAAGGCTATCGAAGACGCTACGCAGTTTGGCATCGATAGTGCCTGGCCGAATCCAGCGGACCTGGCCAAAGACGTTTACGTCGAAGAGACTTATAGCTCTGCCATTGTTGATGCAGATAAAGCAGCTGGCGTGAAAACCCTTGAAGCGACCGAGGCTTTTGAAGCCGCAATGGCAGCCTCGACCGCAAGGACCAAGAAAGAAAAAACCGAACAGGCCCAGAAGCAGGTCAAGGAGCAGTTTGGTTTGGATATTATGACGATGGGCCAGGCACTTGTAGCAGCTCAGGACGACGAACTTGCCAGAGACGAAAACGTTATCATCATGGGTGAAGATGTTGGACTTTACGGCGGAGCTTACGGTGCGACTAAGGGTCTTGTCGCCAAGTACGGTACGGACAGGGTGATCGATACGGCTATTTCAGAAGCCGCTATCACCGGTGCCGCGGTTGGTGCCGCTCTTCGCGGTATGAGGCCTGTCGCCGAGCTTATGTATATCGACTTTATTACAATCGCAATGGATCAGCTGGTTCATAACGGCGCTTACAACCGTTACATGTTCGGCGGTAAAGCGAAGGTGCCTATGGTACTTAGAACAGAAGGCGGCGTAGGCAGATGTATCGCGGCTCATCATTCCGAATCGCTCGAAGCCTGGCTTATGCATGTGCCGGGACTTTATGTTGTGATGCCTTCTACGCCTTACGATGCAAAGGGGTTGCTAAAAGCTGCTATCCAAAGTGATAACCCGGTAGTGTTCATCGAGCACAAGGCTACTTACGGTCAGCTCGGTGCGGTGCCTGCGGACGATTATATTATTCCGCTTGGTAAAGCTGAGATTAAAAAAGAAGGTACAGATGTCACAATCGTCAGCTACAGCAGAATGGCAATGTGGGCCCTGGAAGCTGCTAAGAAACTCGCAGCTGACGGTATCAGTGCCGAAGTGATCGACATGCGGACATTGAAGCCATTGGATATGGATACGGTAGCTGAATCGGTCAAGAAGACCGGACGACTGGTTACTGCCAGCGAAGGCTTCTGCATGTGTGGAGCAGGCAGAGAGATCAGCGGGGCATTTATGGAATATAAATTCGAGGACGGCTCATGCGGATTCGATTATCTCGACGCTGCTCCGGTTAATCTGGCAGCAGCTGATGTACCGCCGCCAATGAGTGAGCCTTTAGAGCTTGAAAGTATTCCAAGTGTCGATAAAATTGTAGAAGCAGTAAAAAATATAATATAAGAACCTAATAGCAACTGTTTTTTTAGACAGGATTAACTGGATTAAACAGGATTTGTAAAAAAAGTTGTAAAATTAAACTATTAAAAATATTGGTTGAGGTTAATTATGGCTACAGAAGTAAAGTTACCGCAGTTGGGGCAGACGATGGAAGAAGGTACTATCGTTAATTGTCTGGTGAAGGCAGATGACCAGGTTAAAAAAGGCGATGTCATTTTTGAGGTCGAAACTGACAAGGCTACGTTAGAGCTTGAATCACCGGCTGACGGTTTTGTAAAACATATACTGGCAGAAAACGGTCAGACGCTGCTGGTCGGTGAGGTTGTAATGATCCTCGGCGAAAAGGACGAACAGGTCGCGGCACCAGCTTCCGGCAGTACAGCTCCTGCAGCGGCAGTGACGCCAACAGAAACGCCTGCAGCAGCAGAGGCTGCAAAGCCTGAGGCTGTCAAGCCTGCCGCTAAACCGGGCGGAAAGGTTAAAGCCTCGCCAAGAGCTAAGAAATTAGCCAGGGATATGGGTGTTGATATAACCGCTATCGCAGGTACGGGCCCTGGCGGCAGAGTTACCGAAGACGATGTCAAGAACACTTCTTCAGCGAAACCAGCAGATGCAGCACCAGTAGCTGAGGGTGACATCAAACTCGGCGACGCGGTACCTGTTAACAGATTGCAGAAGATCACCGCACAGAGGATGATGCAGTCCAAGCTGGAGATCCCGTGCTTCTATCTGACGGTAAAAGTCGATGCAACAGAGTTAGTTGACTTCAGAGCGAAATTTAATGAGACCAGTGATGTCAAAGTAGCTTATAACGATTTTATCATTCGGGCCGTCGGAATGGGGATCAAGAAGTTCCCTGTAATGGCCGGTCAGTCAGATGGTAAGACGATCAAGATAGCTCCAAGCATCGGTGTCGGCCTGGCGATCGCGGCTCCGGATGGATTAGTAGCACCTATCGTTAAGGACGTACAGAAAAAGACACCTGTTCAGATCGCTCGTGATACTAAAATTTTGATCGATAAGACTCGCAACAATAAGCTGGCTCCAGCGGATCTATCCGACGGCAATATCACTGTAAGCAATCTCGGGGCTTTCGGTATCGAATCGTTTATTCCGATCGTAGTTCCGGGCCAGGCCAGCATAATCGGTGTCGGCCGGATAAGCGATACTTGTGTACCGGACAATGGCAACATTATGATACGAAAAATGATGAGTATGACGCTTTCGGTCGACCACAAGGTTGCCAACGGAGCGTACGCCGCGCAGTTCCTCGACTTCGTAAGAAAAACGCTCGAAACACCTGCGAACTTAGCTTGATATTTAAAAGGAATTGTTTTCTCAACTGACGTAGATACTTGCTGATCGTATTGGGTAATTCGTCGAGTACTGTGCCGGTTAGTTGCAGGCGGCAATCAGGTCTTGATTTTTTGACAGGTAGGCCTCTATTGTTTTTATCATTGTCTCTTTCCCGGGCTTACTTATTTGTGCATCGGCGCCAACAGCTTCACCTTTTTTCAAGTTGCTATTAGTGATCAGTGAAGAAAACAGTATTACCGGTATGTCTTTGAGTTGTGGGTCAGATTTGATCTTTGAGGTTAAGTGCAGGCCGTCCATCTGGGGCATTTCAATATCACTCAAAACAAGATCGAAGGGCCTGTCATCATGGCCCATTCGCTCTGTAATTGTATCCCAGGCATGAAGACCGTTAGTGCAGGGGGTGATATTTTCAAACCCATACCTACTCAAAATACGAACCAACGTCTTTCGAATTATGGCTGAATCGTCTACAAGAAGTATGCGGCCATCCTTGCATTTGGGCCCTTGTTTTTTGCTGTTGGCGGGTATGCTGATACTCTCAACCCCGAGTATCTCACTGATAACCGACTCAAAATCAACAATGAGGACAATCTTGTCGTTTATATTAACAACGCCGGTAATTGGGGCCTTAAGGTTCATAAGATATGGCGATGGCGATTGTATCTGATCCCAGTTTAAACGATATATCCTGTCAACTGAATCGACGAGAATACCACATCTGAGATCGTTAAATTCAACTACGATAGTCATCCCATTGCCATCAAGACTCTCGCTGCCTTGCATATCGAAGTGTCTGCCAAGATTTACCAGCGACAAGACATTGTCTCGCAATTTGAAAGTGCCCTCGACCGCTGAATGTGAATAAGGGATACGGATAGACTTGCTGCGTTGTACAATCTCTCGCACCTTAGCCACATTAATTCCAAAAGGTGTTGAGCCAAGTCAGAAGACCAACATCTCCATTTCGTTGGTTCCTGCTTCAGTGAGAATGCCCTGTTCTTTTGCCATAAATTAAGTCCTTCTAACTATTTATTTCAAACATAACCTATACCATAAATTTCGGCTGATTATCGAACCAACTTAATTCATTCGGGTGCAATATTTTCATCTTGCACGTTATAATAAAACTGCGGTCCGATAAATAGGCCTGTTTGGCTACAACAATTATATGAAGTGTTTTCACAGCCATCCCATAAGTCTGTAAATTCCGCATTGCAACTTGATTTATTGTAGCAAAAATCGCTTTTCCATCAAGCATTTCTGTAACCCCAGTTTGCAATTTTTATCGGCTGTCATCAATTCGGCGGGCATTGAAGCTAATACTGCCGAATTGTAAATCATAACTTGCCTCCGTATATTCTTACAACTATTCAAAACCCGGCAAATATGCCTTGTAGCTTTTCGGTGTTTCAAGTTTGATTAAGACATCGCTAAGGACATCACCTTTTGGT
>JBHPGW010000091.1:0-9049 GCA_042569785.1 Planctomycetota bacterium
TCTCTAATTAGCAATGGTACACTTTTCGGGGGTCAGGCCAGTGTGAGTTCAAAATACTCCTAATTTCTAATTTTTTCTCATTTTCCTACTATTTCCACTTGCTGGTGTGAATTAAGGCTTGTCATCATAAAAAAAGCCATCGATGCAACCACCGATGGCTTCATAATAAGTTAATCATTAGATGCCTATTTTTTCTTTTTTGCTTTTTTCCTCTTCTTGGCTTTCTTCTTTGCTACTTTTTTCCTAGCCACTTTCTTCTTTGCTTTTTTCTTAGTTGCTTTCTTCTTAGCTTTCTTCTTAGTTGCTTTCTTCTTGGCTTTCTTCTTTGCTACTTTTTCTTAGCCACTTTCTTCTTTGCTTTCTTTTTTGCCATTTTTAAAACCTCCATGTTAAATAGAAAAACAGTTCAATAAGCAAGCTAACATCCATAGGGCCTGCTTTTACTTTCCATTGTGTGTACTTATGAGATGTTGTAAACATAATAATGCTGGTGGATAGAGATTTTTTTCTTTTATGAGAAAGTAATTACGAGTAGTTCATAAATAATTTCTGACAAGAGGTGACACAAGGTGATATTATGGCTGTAGAGGGATAGCCAGTTTTTGCCTTGACAATGGTCATTCCTGCTGGTAATCTTTTTTCAAAATGATAGTTTATATTTTAATAGAGGATAAAAAATGCAAGACTACGAAGACCTTAAAACAATGGTTGCTGAGATTGAAGATGATCTCAACAAGGCTGAAGGCGGAAACAACGCCGCAGGGACAAGAGTTAGAAAACAAATGCAGCAGATTAAAAAGGTTGCCCAGGCTATCAGAAGCAAAATCCTTGAGCTTCGTTCATCTTAGTAGGGCTTTTTTAATAGATTCTTCTGTTTTTTTAAACGGCCTCCGGCAATTCAGAAACTCGTATCTATTGGCATATTATTTGGTTTAGGACAATTTGCAACTGGACAATACTGCTCTATGCTGGTTTGATAGAAAAGAGTGGTAATTATAAAATGGGCCTTCGTTGGAATTGCTATAAAACAAAGGAAATTGCTTGATACTTGTGTAGAAAGTAGTACCGGGTAGTCATCTGGGCAAGCAGTTAGCTCCAGGATAAAAGTTTTAATTGGGATCCTGCCTGCCTTACTGCCAACAGCAAAACAGGGTGGCTTCAATTACAGTACTGCCTGGGCCATGGCGAGTATGTTTTCTGGGGGGACGTTTGGCAGGATGGCTTCGTGGCTTGGGCTTATTATCAGGTTTGGGGCTAATAATTCTTTTACCCTTTTTACGTCGGCTTTAATTTCCTGTGGGGTTGCTTCGACGAGTAATTGCTGTGTGTCTATTCCGCCCATGAAGGCGATTCGGCCTTTAAAATCCCGCGCGAGAGTTTCTGCGTCCATGTCTTTTGCCTTTGCCTGCAGCGGGTGCAGGCAGTCGACGCGCATCTTTATGAAACGCTCGATGACGTTGTGTATCGAGCCGCACGAATGGAGGATGACCTGATAGCCGAAGCGGTGGGCCTGGTCGGTGAATTTCTGGAACCAGGGCAATATGAATTCGTCGAACTGGTCGGGGCCGCAGATGAGTGAAGTTTGTGTGCCGAAATCGTTTCCGAAAAAGAAGCCGTCGATAAGATCACCTGCTTCTGTAAAGAGTTTTTCGTTGGCGTTATAATAAAATTCACAGACCTTGTCCGTTACCGCGTGTACCAGTGCCGGATTTGCGATCATGTTCATCATGTAGCTTTCCATCCCGAACAGGTCCATCACGTTGTGATAGAAGCATGTCCACATTCCGCTCGCGCGGTAGAATGGACCGACGTTTTTCAGCATTTCCAGCGTCTCAGTAAAATCCATGTATTCGATTTTCGGCCAATCGTAAGATTCGATCTCAGCGGGGCTGGTACAATCAGCAAACGGCCCTTTGCTGCCGTGAGCGATTTTGCCTGGGATATTGCCGAATGGAATTTTCCCTTCCGGATGCTGGTAGTAGGATTGTGCCAGCCCGGGCCATATCCACCGAAAGTCATCGCCTAACTTTAGCCTTACCTCTTCTTCGGTCGATGTTGCGAAGAATTTATGTATGATCGGCCAGGTATCAGCGTGCGGATTCCCAAGCCAGAAGCCGCAACGATCCGCTTTTTGGCCGGCAATAATAGTTTTAATGCGTTGGCGGCTGTTCATTTATGTTTATCCTCTGAGCTTTGTTTAATCTGACATTTCCCATTTACACTGTTAAAAAGCATAATTTTCTCCTTATGACACCAATAATTTTACAAAAATCACCTTGAATAGTCAAGAATTTTCTTTTCGGGGACAGTTTCATTAAAAATTTGTACGAAACCACGGTTTTTATGCCCCGCCTTTCTTCCAATACATGCTTTTGCATAGACCTTGACCGCATGCCCTGTCATAAAGTCAAGTTTTTCAGTAATTCTTGGCATTAGTCATATCCAATCGGCACAGATTTCAAATGACCGATACGTTCAAGAATATCATAGAACAACGATCTCGATACCAGCACCTCAGCCATCTGAAATATCACATACCTTGAATGCCTTACCACTTTGGCACCTATCTTTATTAATTTCAAAAAAACTTTATCTTGGACAAGAGTGTTCTAAAATATAGTTTTAGTTTGTTTTTGCTAAGCTTATAAGGCAGATAGAAAAGAGGAGTTAGCTTGATCATTACAAAGTCATTTAGTCATAGTGGAATGTTACTGTGGTGCTGTGTTTTTGTGACTCAAGGGCAGCCGTAAACAAGCGGTGACTAATCGCCGCCTCTTCGGGGGTGGCACAACTGGAGAATTTTGTCAGTGGCTTTGCAGTATTTAATTCGTATATAAAAGCCGCCCACATCTGCAAAATAGCATCAGGGAAGCCAAATTCAAAGACCGAGCCGGTAATGGCTTTGAAAGTTGTTTCATATCCGATATCGATCTGCTGCCAGACCTGCTCTTGCCCGCTTTTATATTCCATGATTTGCAGACACGCAGGATTCTTCGTTGAAAATCTGGCCGATGCTTTTGTGCCCAGAATCTCAATGTACCATGAATTCTTTTCTCCAGGTGCGATCCTTTGGGCCTTGAGGGTCATTGGGAAAGTATTGTTGGTTGCGGGGTCCAGCGATTCACAGAATAAAGTTGCATTGTCCCAGGTTTTGCAGGGAACAGTTTTTCCGTTTCTGTCGAACCGATTGGGAATGATGTTCGATAGAATAGCTCGGACATTTTTAGGCACCCATCCAGCTCGCAATGGCAGATGACAAATATGCAGACCAAGGTCGCCCATACAACCGTATTCACCGTTGTACTCTATCATCCGCTTCCAGTTGATGGGCTTATCTGGATCGAGATCACTAGAGTGCAAAATTCCGCTGTTGACTTCGATAATTTGTCCGAAAACTTTAGCCTCAATCATCTGGCCAATCCGCTGAGCACCCGGATAGAATGGAAACTGTGAACAGCATCGTACAAACACATCCGGATGTTCTTTTATGCAAGCTGTAATAGCTTCATTGGCTTTTTTGTCGATGCCGAACGGTTTTTCGCCCATCAAATGTTTGCCGGCCTTGATCGTATCGCAGTATAATTTTTCGTGTAGATTGTGCGGCACAGCACAGTAGACAGCGTCAACATCGGGGTTGGCAAGAAGCTGGTGGTAATCTTGTGTAGCTTGTTGGACGGTAGGAAGGCTTTGCTGAAACCAACTGTAAAGTTCTTTATTCGTGTCACAAACAGCTACAATTTCCGGATACGCCTGCATATCCAGTAAATGACACCATCTTACAGCGGAACTGCCAAATTCTCGGCCCATCAGGCCGCAACCGATAACCCCGAAACGTATTCTTTTCATTTTTTCAAACCATCTTTCGTTTCATCACAATTCAATCATTTACATATTTTCGCCAGTACTCGACTGATTTAGCCATCTCATCGAGCACCTGCTGGTCGTTTTGGCCTAAGGAAAAGAATATCTCAAAAAACAGATACATTTCCTTAGCTCCTGACTCATTAATTGCTTCAATTACTTTTTCTGCCTCAATGATGCCGGCTTTGTTATATTCATCTGTAAAAGGCCAGTGGCCGCTTGAGGTTCCGTTGCACTGCTGCAGATGTACCACCAAAGTTTGGTCCCCAAGCTGGCGAAGCCATTCATAAGGATCCGTATCTTCAGCTTTATGAGGAAAGTTCTGACAGCACATGTGTCCCAGATCGATCACCAATTGGATCGGTACGCTGGCCCCGTCATTAATCCTCGCCAGAAACTCTTTTGTCTGGGCAATTGTGTAAGGAACCTCGCTGGGTGCATACATCTGCTCCCAGAGAATGAACTCTTGACCTTGTTGTTTGGCGAGCTTAGATAAATCCTGAAAAGTGGTGATCAAATTGTCGATGAGCATCTGATAGCGTTTGGGGTCATCTAAATCCCTCGATGAAATGGTATCGAAATGCCCACCAATACCTCTTGCGCCAAGTTTAGCAGCAACCTTAATCGCCTCCTCACACCATCTAACGCCATCCCGGCGCATTCTTTCGTCAGGATGAGAAATCAGGTTCACGCAGTGGGTCATAGTGCCGGTAAAATAGTTATGGATCTCGACTTCATATTTATTTGATAAAGTTTTGATCTCCAAAGCCACATCTGAGAGAGTCGGTTCAGAGACAAAGAAAGGGTCCAAAAAGTCTGAGTCGAACTCTACATACTTCAGGCCGAATTTATTTTTAACGATATCAAGCCAGGCATCGGGCTCTGGCCAACGTTTATCGGCAAAGCATAAGTCAACGCCAAGTTTCAATTTTGTCATGCTTTTACCATCCTAAAAAATGACGATTATTGTGTCTATGTTATGCTGGGCAAATAAGTCTATAAAAGTTCCTTCTGAGTTTCAGCGATCGACTCTTCTATAATATCCATCGCTTTGGCAGCGGTCTCGAGGGACATAACAATAGGCGGACTCATTCGCAGGATGTGCCCGGCGGGAATCCAGGCCAAACCTTTTTGGAATGCCTTTTGATATACTAATTTGCCTGCCTGATCAAATGGTTCTTTAGTGCTTTGATCTTTAACAAGTTCAACACCCATAAGGCAGCCCATACATCGGGTATCTCCTACAATTGCGTGTTTCTCAGGCCAATCAGCCATTCTTTTATTAAAATACTCGCCGAGCTTCGCAGAATGTTCAAGGATGTTTTCTTCCTGCATCACTTCGATACTCGCCAGAGCCGCTGCGCACGCCATCGGGTTACCGCCATAACTTGTAGAAGCACTGATATTTTCAACCACGTCTGCGATCTTCTCATCGACACAAACGGCTGTTACAGGAAAACCATTTCCAAAACCCTTACCCAAAATGGTGATATCTGTACGCGTATCCCAATGCTCAGTCGCACACCATTTACCTGTTCGCCCCATGCCTGTAAGTATCTCATCGGCCATCAGCAAAATACCACGGTCATTGCAAAGCTCACGTAATTTGGGGAAGAAATCTTTCGGCGGGAAGATACTGCCTGCCCAGCCCTGCACAGGCTCAAGGAAAAATGCAGCAACCTGATTAGCCGTTCCCTTGTCGAGGTATTCATTAAAAAAGTTAATGTAACCGTCCGTATCTATTTCTCCATCCGAGTTGGTCCAAAGCGGGCGATAAGGGTCAGGGCGAGGAACCATGTGGAAACCCGGTACCCGAGTTGGTCCGTAACAGCTGCTGCGAATATGGCCCATGCTCACGGCACCCATCGTTTTGCCGTGATAGTCCATGAAACAACTTATAAATTCGTGTTTACCTGTAGCTGCCCGGGCTACCCGCTGGCCGGCTTCAACGGCAGTTGTACCGGAATCGTAAAGCTGAAAGCCTTTGAGATTACTTGGCAGTATCTCAGCCATTTTTTCCAGCAGCCTCATCTTAATTGATGTGGAAAAGTCGTGAGCATTCATTAATTTTCCTGCCCACTCTTGTACTGCTTCGGTTATCTTTGGGTGACAATGGCCAAGATTTGTTACATAAATACCGCTGGAAAAGTCAATGTATGTATTGCCGTCAGCGTCTGTAAGTGTGCAGCCCTGGCCAGATTCAAATGCTACTGGGAAAAGCTTAACCTGCCCGGAAAAACCTTTCATGTACTTACTGGTTCGGCTGTGTATTTCCTGGCTCTTAGGACCGGGAGGCGGTGCAATAATGTTTGGTATCTTGGTTAGATCAATGTCTGCCCATTTCAATGTCTTACCTGAAACTGTAGTCTTTGTTTCCATTTCTTAAGTAACTCCAAAAAATTAAATATTTCTCAAACAATATTAAAAGAGTATTTTCCACAGATACTCCTGAGCTGCCAAAGCATCATTATTCGCTATGCTCTTGTCCATAATGGCAGAATCCAGTTTCTGCGCAAACTCTACCAACTTTTTTGTATGTCTTATCGAAAGCGTACATGCTTTGACAGATTCTTCCCTGAAAGGACAGATATCAAAATTGATCCATCCCTGGTACCCAAGCTTGTCGAGCCAATAAAACAGCTCTATATTCTGCCAGAAATGAACACTGCCCGGAATCATATCGTAATCCCAATCGTCGTAATTGTCATTGCTGTGCAGGTGGACAAGGCGATTTCTATTCATCAGATAGACAGCTTCTTCAGCGGGATTTTCGTGAGCTAAAAAGGAATGGCCGACATCCATGATCACACCAACGTTATCCATCCCTGTATCTTCGGAAAGTTTCAACGCCTTGGAGGCATTAGGAACAAGCTGATGGGTTCTGGGTTCTTTGGGCTTGTACTCGATGCCGATATTAATATCGGGGTTTACTGAAGCAATCTGGATCAAATCTTCGACCAGCATATCCCATTTTCTTTGGTAGTCGGTCTGAAAAAAGTAATCGTAGCCGTCATGTGCGGGCCAGAAAACCACAACTTTAGCTCCCAATTCCGAGGCTGCTTCAACGGTCCTTTTTGATAGATCCATAGCATGGCTTCTTATCTTGCTGTCATAAGATGTACTCGATCCGTGCTGCCATTGGGGCTCACCGAAGTTGCCGATACCTACCGCTGAGACTGTAAGGCCGTTGTCGGCAATGATCTTTTTCATCTTCCCGACATCTTTAAAATCATAAGGAAAATACAGCTCAACACCATCAACTCCCTCGACGGATTTTACAAACTTGTAAACGTCATCTTCATTGATGGCTTTTTTATAACCAGAAGAAACCACTCTGTCGGACGGTGGCCAGAAAACACTTGCTTCGATAGCATATTTTAAATCGAGTGACACATTAACTCCTTTCATCTTCTATTTGAGCGGTTTTTTTGAAACTTGGTTTTAAACTAAGATAAAGCTGTTTATAAATATCATAATAGTCATGGTAAACCTCAGTAGCTTTTTTGTCTGGGATATAATCGGCGTCATCGGTAATAATAGATTTACAGGCTTCTTCAGCGGATTTGAAAATACCTGCGCCGAGCCCTGCTAAGATCGCGGCGCCTAAACAGCAAGACTCCTGATCTTTTGTGGTTTTGACTTTTTTACCCAGCACATCGGCTTTTATCTGATTCCAAATTTTACTGTTAGAGGCTCCACCGGACAAAATGATCTCTTTGACTTCTATTCCTGTCTCTTCAAGAAGTTCTATATTTGTTCGTGACATATAAGCGATGGATTCCAGAAAAGCTCTTACTACATGGTCACGCGTAGTTGATAAACTTAAACCGAAAATAACTCCGCGGGCATTGCCGTCCATTTCAGGGGACATAGCTCCGGACAGATGTGGAAGCACAACCAGACCTTCACTGCCGGGCGGAATTTTATGTACATCCCTGGTAAGGATATTGTAAACATCTTCACCATCTTGCTGTGCCTGCTTTATTTGATCTTCGCAGAAGTTATCTCTGAACCACTTCAAAGCCATCCCAGCTGTTGTGCACCATGGTAAATATATGTATTTGCCTGAAATTGCATGTGTTTGGCATGGAACGCGCCTCAGAGGATCAAAAACAGGTTTGTCTATTGTTGCCGATATGTTTAACGATGAGCCTGTATTCTCCGTTACGATACCGCAAGCGATATTGCCGGTTCCTATACAGCCGCAGGCCTGGTCCATTCCTCCGGTAACAACGATTGGTTTATTTGAAAATCCAAGTTCATCAGCTACAGAGTCTTTTACCGTTGCCACTTCCACACCGGAGGGATATAGCTCAGGAAGCTGCGCAGAACTTAGGCCAATAAAACTTAGCATTTCCTGCCACCAGATATTCTTATTGATATCAAACAAAAGTGACGAACAGTACAGGGCCCCATTTGCTGCAAATTGGCCGGTTAAACGGTATATCAGAAAATCTTCGACAAAAAGAACTTTATATATTTTCCTGAATAGCTCCGGTTCATTTCTTTTCATCCATAAAAGTTTGGTTGACGCCCAGGTGGTATCTACTTCAGGAGAACCAGTGGTGTGATATATATGTTCGGCACCAAATTCCTTTTCGATCAACGAAGCCTCTTTTTGGGATCGGCTATCGAGCCAGACAATTGTATTTCTAAGAGGAGTTCCTTCTTTGTCGATTGTAATAAAACTTTCCCCCTGGCTTGAAATGGCCAAGGCTGTTATTTCCCGATCCTTTTGGTCTAATTGTGAAAATATCTGTCCCAGAACCGATTTCAAAGAGGACCAATAAATCTCAGGGTCTGTTTCTACAATTCCACCGGCCTGTGTTAAAAGATCGTATTCCTGACTTCCCGAGGCAAGCGGCAAGCCTTGTTGGTCATAGACTATGGCCTTCATAGCCGTTGTACCAGCATCAATACCCAACAAATTGCTCATTTTCAGACAAACCCTTATTTAAAAATCCCACAAAAGGAACATGACCTCTTACCTGGGATTTCCCATATACCATTATCTAAGATTTCCCATATACACACCTAAAAAGTATAATTTTCTCAGTACGCTACCGAAAATTCTACAACAATCTACCTGAACTGTCAAGAGTTTCCTTTTCTGGGGCTGTTTTCTTGCAAATTCATACGAAAGGCCAATTTTTTAGACCTGTCTTTCTCCCAACACCTGATTTTGCAC
>JBHPGW010000092.1:0-9048 GCA_042569785.1 Planctomycetota bacterium
GATCGTTCTGAAATTGGTCAGCATACCGCCGAGCCATCTGGTCGAAACGTAGTGCATACCGCACTGCTCAGCTGCCGACTCTACCGCTTTTTGCGCCTGACGCTTGGTCCCGACAAAAACCACGTCTTTGCCCGATGCGACGACCTCGACAAGCATCTTCTTGGCGATAAGCAGATTCCTGAGAGTCTGCTTAACATCGATAATATGTATTTTGCCTCTCTTGGCAAAAATATATGGTTTCATCCTGGGATTCCAACGACTCACGCCATGCCCAAAATGAACACCTGCGTTAATTAGTTCACGTGCCAATTCTTTAGCCACAAAAAACCTCCAAACATTATTCCAAAACCTTACCCTGCCTGCAACACGCAGACAGCCGAAACACAAAAAATAGCGTAATTTTAAAAAAAAGTCAAGAATTTTTGAAAAATATAAAAATATTCGTTTTTTCTCCGCCAAACCTTACAAATGCTCTCTTTGCTTGCCATTGGCGCTAAATGTGCTATACTTAAATCCAGATAGGCTAAGAAAACGTATTTTTATCCGTAAAAAACAAACAAAAAAAGCCCTAAGCGCAAGCGCCGGGACAAAAACAAAGGGAACAAAATGGCAACACAACTGCAGATCGCAAAAACCGGAACCATAACAGACCAGGTCAAATATGTCGCGCAGATCGAAAACCTCGATCCCGAATTTATTCGCGATGAATTGGCCGAGGGAAGGCTTGTAATACCCGCAAATAAAATTCACCTCGAAGCGAATCTAAAACCCGCCGGCATTGCCAGAATACTAACTACCAAAGTAAACGCCAATCTCGGTACCAGTTCGGCAAGCTCATCCATTGAAACAGAACTCGATAAAATGGCCGCCGCCCTTGAAGTAGGCGCCGACGCGATTATGGATCTAAGCACAGGGGCAAACCTCGATGAAACCAGGCATCAACTGCTGGCCGAATGCCCCGTACCTTTCGGCACCGTGCCGATCTATCAGGTGATCGAAGGACGTAATGTCGAAGACATAAACGCTAAGATCTTTCTCGACACGATCGAAAAACAAGCCGCTCAGGGTGTAGACTTTTTCACTATCCACGCCGGACTACTAAGAGAACACCTGCCGCTGCTTCAAAACCGAATCGCCGGTATCGTTAGTAGAGGCGGAGCGCTGTTAGCAAAATGGATGATGTACCACAACAAACAAAATCTGCTCTACGATATGTTCGACGACCTTTGCGATTGTATGCTCGAATACGACGTCTGCTTCTCGCTCGGTGACGGCCTAAGGCCAGGCTGCATCGCCGACGCTACCGACGAAGCGCAAATAGCCGAACTAAGAACCTTAGGCGAACTGACGCAAAGAGCACAGGAAAAAGGCTGCCAGGTAATGGTAGAAGGCCCTGGACATGTACCTTTCGATCAGATCCAATACAACATGGAAATCCAGCAGGAGATATGCAACGGCGCACCATTCTACGTACTGGGCCCATTAGTAACCGACATCGCACCAGGCTACGACCACATAACATCAGCTATTGGCGGAACCGCAGCAGCTTTCTACGGAGCGTCATTTTTGTGTTACGTCACGCCGAGAGAACATCTGGGCCTGCCAAATGCTGACGACGTAAGAGCTGGAGTAGTAGCCTCAAAGATCGCCGCCCACGCCGCCGATATTGCAAGAGGATTAAAAGGCGCTGCCGACCGTGACAACAGACTTAGCACAGCAAGAAGCAACCTCGACTGGAAAACACATTTAGCTGAATCACTCGACCCACAAACCGCAGAAAAAATGTACGACCAGGCCTGCAAAAACGCAAACAAAGACCTGGCTTTGGAAGATTACTGCACAATGTGCGGAAAAAACTGGTGCTCAGTAAGAATAAACAAAGAAATAAGAAAAGCAACAAAAACCCCAATAAAAACAAAATAATCCCAACCCACCTATCGGTTTTGTCATTCCTGCCAAGGGCCTCTGCCCGCGAAGGTGGTGCAAGAATCCTTTTCTTTAGACACTGTTCACTTTGTTCTCGGAGCCGTTTTAGCCCCTCTTGCAAGGTATATGAATTTCTTCGGATTGATGATTTTCGCACCGTTTTTCTTCGTAAAGGCCGATTTAAAAAGAAGTTCGCGCATCTGTTCAGGTGAAAGCTCCGGATTTACCTGCCAGCCCATTGCCAGCACACCAGCACAATAGGGAATTGCCCGACTCAACCCACCTCGTCCAGCATACTGATAGCCAGGTACGCCTCCATCTTCGGCAGCTGTTCGGGGAGACGATGGGACAAAAATAGTATTATCATTGGGAGAAAATCTAAGTTTTCTGTTTGGTGGAGATCCAGGATTGCACTGTGCAACGTTCTCCGGAGCCCTTGCATTGTACCAACATTTACCTATGAACCCGCGAATACTATCATCGGTGCAGTCTAACACCATAATTCCCTCTGCATCCGCTCTGGCACAGGCTCTGTCCCACATCTGTCGATTTGCCCAGGATGACTGATTTGGCGATGCCGAAATTGATACCACACGGATTTTTCCCGAGGAAGGCAACTTTTTGTTCTGTGAAATTATCCAGTCTAATGCCTTAGCAAAATAAGCCGAGTCCATTTTCCACATCGGTACAGCAGCATAGTAAACTCGAGCATCCGGAGCCGTTCCACAATTGGTACCAACAAGCAGGCTTGTAACCAATGGGCCATGCATACTGCTTTCATCAGTCTCGCAACCCGTGTCGTGATAGATCACAATTTTTCCAGCGAATTCAGGATGTACCAGGTACGTGGGCTGGTCGATTATAGCAACGTTGACACCCTTACCGGTAATGCCCTGTTGGTGTAGTTTGCGAACGCCAAGGCCTGGATTCAATGCATCGGTAAGAATTTTATTGGGATCGCTTCTATGAGGCATTTTTGCTTGTTCGGGCCAAACCGTTTTTTGATTAAATGTCAGTGTAGCGATAAGCCTCCTTCTGGTAGAAAGGTCGAGTTTACTCATATCTTTCCATCTGACATCATCGTATGGTTTGACCGATTCTATTGGATTGGCCGAGGAGCCTCTACGCTCACGAGAAATTTTCTTTGTCACGACGAACTCCATAATCGTCCTGTTCTTCTTGTGGATTTCAAACTGGAGTCCTATGTTTCCGTAAATGAGAAAATCTTTCCACTCGGTCTCCTTGAGCTGAAAGTCATTACCAAACGCTTGTTTGATTTTCTGCTCCGAGTCACCAATTCCCAGTCCATCGGCAAATTTGTAGAGGGGGCTTAGCACGTCAATACTTTTAACTTTATCGTCAATGATATTAAGAATAAGACCGTCCACCGAAATCGAATCCCCTGCTTCACGCAGAGAATCCCCTTTAATTTTTCTCTGGCTTTTCAACACGTCAACTTTGCTCATGCCTAACTTGTAATCACCAACTCGCACCCCGGGCACAATTGTATTATTCTCGGAATGCTCACGAGCTTTTTTCTGTGTAACACTGAACTCCATGACCGTTCTGTTCTTCTTGTGAATTATAAACTGGAGGCCTTTGTTTTTATAAGTAAGATAGAGCTTCCCCTTGTCTTCTTCAAATTTAAACTTAAGGCCAATTGCTTGTTTAAATTCCTGCTCCGAGTCACCTACTCCTAAGCCATTGGCAAATTTATAGAGTGGGCTAAGCACGTTAATGCTTCTAAGTGAATCGTTAATGAAATTAAAAATAAGACCATCGTCAGAAATTGTATCTCCTGCTTCACCTATAGAATCCCCTTTAGTTTTTCTCAGTCTTTTCAACACTTCATCTTTGCTCATGCCAAACTTGTAGGCACCAACTCCAACCCCGGGCACGATTGTATTATTCTTGGAATGCACATGAGAATTGTCCTGTGTGTTGGAAGCTCTAACAACAGGATTGTAATCCATCGGAAATAAAATAGCAACAATAACAACAACTGCGATTAATCCAAGAATCTTACGTTTTGAACTTTTTGATACAGGTCTGTTCAACATATGCTTAATTCTCCTTATACCAACTCGAAGTTGACAGCAGTATCAAAATCAACACCGTAATGATCATAATAATAACCAACAATTCAACTAATGTAAAACCTTTTCTTCTCATAATAGCACCCTCCGCATCCTCTGAGTGCTCTGTGGCTATTTTTTCTTTTGTTTTTTACGTTTTCATCGAATCGATCTTCATAAACGCTACAGGAGCGAAGATGAATACTGGTAGCCAGGACCAGAATTGGGGGAACATTCGGCCGAATACCGGTTCGGTTGATAATAACTTGCAGATGAAAGTCGTTAGAAAACAAACCCCTACCATTGTAAAGCTGGCCATAATCGCGGATTTCATCTCCTTGGGGTCGCGGCAAACGAGGACTGGCAAACAAAGCATTAACATTACAAAATTGATGATGGGTTCCGTCGCGTGAAAATGCATTTGCGAAAACAACTGAGCGATATCCTTGGTTTGACTCTTCTGAGATGCCAATTCGCGCAACTGTATCCAGCTTAGCATCGACTTATTGCGCGACTTACGGCGGATCGGAATATCCCTTGCCGTAAGGTCACTGCTGTAAGAGTTTATCTGGATAACTGGCTTTAACGAATCTTTTTCGTGGTACTTGCCGTCTTTGAGCATCCAGGCGTCGGCTTTTTCGTCATAGGCAGCCGAGGGGGCTTCTATCCAGCCGGTCACATTCCAGGGAACCGGGCCGTCTTGTTTCTCACGGATAATAATCGTCGGCTTCAACAGGGTTGAGGTCTTTACATCAAAACGCTGCGAGCAGATCAATGAGCCTTCGCTATCGCCTATGAACCAGACATCGTAAGATTCTTCGCCAGGCACCGAATCGTGGCTGCGCACCAGCTTATCGCTAAAAGCCGGTATCAAAACCTCCTGATCTATTACCAGCAGCCCAGTAAACAGCAGTGCCAGAAAGACTATCGGCGCGATGACCCGTTTCAAGCTCACCCCTGATGCCATCACAGCGACCAGTTCGTTAGTTCTTACCATCTTTCCGAGTGAAAACGCCGCCGCGACAACAGTTATCATGCCTGCGAAATCACGAAAATACAGCGTGACATTTAGAGCGTAAAAAACCAATATATTTTTGGCTACATCCAGAGAGCTAAGATCGAGCCTGTCTATATTCTCTGTAAACTCATCGAGGTTAACGAACAGGTCCATAATTACACGCAGGCCTATCAGCACGCCAAACGATATGGCATATCCTATCAAAAAATTCTTCACAACATATCTGTCGAGTATTTTCATAGCCTGGTTTAGCACCTAATGCTTCAACAACTTCCTGTATACGACGATCGCCAGTACCGTCAAAATTATCATCCCCGTCCACATCAACGCCACACCTGAGATCGCTTGCGAGCCGGGATTCTTAATAATATTTTTACCCATCATTATACCCACTATCAAAATCGCAGCAGGCACCGAGCTAACGCCAAAAGCGCTAAGCAGATGCCCGCCCTTTTTGATTATCCCCAAACCGATACCGATCAATATCAGCGGCAGACATCCTGTCCCGAACACCAGTCGAGAATGAGTTTCGGCTTTTACCTCATTGAGCATCTTTGCAATCTCAATTTTAAGGCGAGACTGCAATCCCTTGAGCACACTGCCTGGGTTACCATCCATCAGCGAAGCCTGGGCTAATTTACCGGCATCGAGCGTACTGGCTCTCCTGAACTGTCTCGACTGCGAGGTCACTGTCTCACCTAACAGCAACCCACGGATCACCTTCCTAAGTGCCCTGCCGTGACTGCCGTCAATTCGATCCCACCGCGGATTATACATCTCAAGCTTAACGGTCGAGGCTGCGTCTTCGCCCTCGATACCGAGCCAGGCCCGCGAACATTTATACGTCTGATACAACTTACCGGTATCGGTCTTATACTCGATTACCACAATATTACCTGACAACTCAACTCTTTTGTCATCACAAACGTAGTAATCATCGGCACGGATCTTAACAATACTCGGCGAACCGAAAAGCTTATAAAAACTTTCATTGGCATCGGCTGTCTTTGACGAAAGATCCGCCGCTAACAATTCAGCCGTCAACTGATTATAGGTATCAAAAGCTCCCCTGGCGATAGGATAGAACAGCATCGGGTCGTTTACTATTTCCTTGATCTCACCGATCTTCTTGAACTTGACATCATCGCCAAGCAAAGGGGGAAACTCCTTGGTCACCGGCAGCAGTTCAAACGAGACAACGTTACCCGCAGAATCTATCTGATAGGTATCGCGAGCGGTTATCTGAACCTTATTAAACATACTATGCGAAATAAAATCGACCTTCGCACTGCTGGCGGTAATTATCTTCTCGATATCAAGGCCGTCGATCTCTATGATCACAACACCCCGGAGCGTATCGGTTTCCATATCCGCATGGTCGGCGTAAAGCATATAGCCGCCGTCGGCGCCGCGGTAATAACCTTTACGCTGAATATTACGGAACACTATCTGCTTGGCATCGGCATGCAGTGATTTTTCGGCACGCTGGACAAAGGCCGGCATAACATGAAAACTCAGAACAATGTTCGCGATCGAGACGATAACCGCCAAAGCAAAACCAGGATAAACAAGAGTCATCATACTTATCCCGCTTGCTCGGCAGGCGTCGAGTTCGTTATCGCTTGCGAATCTGCCGTAAACCAGTGACGCGGAAAACAACGCCGCCATCGGCAATACGAAAGTCAGTATGATCGGAAGAAAATAGCCCAAAAGATGCATCATCTGCGCAGGCCCAACACCATATTCATGAACATTAGTAAAAATACTGCCAAGGCTTAGCATTACCGTCAGCGCAACCGTCGCCAGTATAAATACACGCATCAACTCACGAAATATATACCTGTGAAGCGTAAATGTCATTTCTCAAAATTCCAAAACAAACCACTTTTTTCGATCTAATTCGCACATTGTCAACAATAACACAGCTTTTGCAACAAAATTCTACTACCAAATTCATCTCCGGTAGCTTATAATGCCGAAACTTGTTTTAGCCTTTAAACTTATAGTTACCATAGGCATTGCTTATGAAAATTAAAAAAATTAAAAAAAAGTACTTGAACACTATATGGGTTGTATCGTCTTTCTTGCTTTTACTTTGGCTTATGTCAGTCCTAAAATATAATAATGCTACGTCGGCGTATTGATACCGGGAAAACCTTTTGTCATTCCCGCCAAGCTTGTCCCTGCGAAGGCAGGGAGCGGGAATCCAGAAATTAAAAATTCGTGGTGTTTTTTTTGTTTTGAACATTTATATTTTGATAATTTGAATTTGTTTCGGATTTCGAGATTAGGATTTCGAATTTTATCTTTTCTCTGAGTCCTCTGTGTTCTCTGTGGCTAAGAAAAAAAGGAAATATATATGTCTATGACCGAGGCTGCTTTTCAAAAGTGTATCAATCCCGATTGCGCCGCCGAATTCGATTGCGGGCAGGCTATCTTTAAATGCCCCAAATGCTCCGAACTGCTCGACGCACGATACAACTGGGACAAAGTCGAAGTGCCCGGCAAGCTCAGCGACTTCGCGAAACGATGGGCAACGCGCGACAACAAACTCGACTTTTCCGGCGTATGGCGGTTCCGCGAACTGCTCAACTTCTGCCCTGACAAATACAAGGTAACCATAGGCGAAGGCCAAACAATACTCCAGCTAAACGACCCCATCGCTAAAATCGTCGGCTTAAAACCCGGAACGCTCCACCTCGAATATGAAGGGCTAAACCCTTCCGGCTCATTCAAAGATAACGGAATGACCGCCGCCTTTAGCCATGCGATGATGGTCGGAGCGAAATCGTGCGCCTGCGCTTCCACAGGCAACACATCAGCATCGGTCGCACTATACGCACATAGCTGCGGCTTAAAATGCACCGTCTTTATAGGCTCGGGCCGGATAGCATTCGGAAAACTCAGCCAGGCGATGGACTACGGCGCACAGACGATACAGATACTCGGCGATTTCGACGACTGCATGAAACAGGTACAGGACGTCTGCGAAAAGCTCGGGCTGTACCTGCTTAATTCCTTGAACCCATTCCGCCTCGAAGGACAAAAGACTATCATGTACCGAATCATAGAAGGCTTGAACTGGCAGGTCCCCGACTGGATCGTCGTACCCGGCGGCAATCTCGGCAACTCCAGCGCTTTCGGAAAGGCTTTCGCCGAATTGAAAGAACTCGGCTTGATAGACCGCATTCCAAGAATGGCCATCATCAACGCTACCGGAGCTGATACGCTAACCGACCTGGTAAATAATAAAAAGCTCACCTGGAACGCAGGCAGCGTAGACAACAAAATAATCGATGACTATTACGCGGAACTGACAGCGAAGAATTTTTCACCGCGAACTTGCGCTTCCGCGATCGAAATTTCAAGGCCGGTAAACCTGAAAAAATGTTTGCGATCGATTGATATATGTAACGGTATAGTAATGGCTGTCACCGATGAAGAGATATGCGACGCAAAAGCCTTGGTAGGCAAACACGGCTTAGGATGCGAACCTGCGTCAGCAGCTACTATCGCAGGGCTTAAACACCTAATCGCCAACGGCACCATCGACCCAGCCGAGCGGGTAGCATGCGTCTTAACCGGCCACGAACTAAAGGACCCCGACCTAACCGTAAACTACCACAAGGACAACAAGGGCAAATTCAGCAACCAGCCGATAGAAGCCCCAAACGACCTGGAAGAAATAATCAAACTAATCAAAAATTAAAAACAAAAAATGACGAGCCCCCAATGTAAAATTGGGGGATATCTTTTTTTAAAAAAAGCCCTAAGCGCAAGCGCCGGGACAAAACCATAATCACTAAAAAAATAATAAAGAAGGAGAAAACAATGACCAAAGCAGCAGCACGTCACATACTGGTTGAGACAGAAGAACAATGCGAACAGATAAAGACTGAAATAGAAGCCGGCACCGATTTCACCGAAGCCGCCAAAGAGCATTCCCAGTGCCCATCAAGCCAAAAAGGCGGAGCACTCGGCGAATTCGCTCCAGGCCAAATGGTAAAAGAATTCGACGAAGTAGTATTC
>JBHPGW010000093.1:0-8923 GCA_042569785.1 Planctomycetota bacterium
GAATACGTGTGATATACTCTCATAACAACTGGTACATAAAACAGGGGCATTCCAGAAGTGGCTCTACTGATGATAATGGCATCAAGAAATATGAATGGGATTTTACCAACAACGGCAGTTATGACTATTATGAAACAGCCAGTTATCATCCCGATGGTGCTTTTGACGGCAAAACAACGTACACTTATGACTCTAACGAAACTGCCAAACTGCAAGTTACTGAAAATCACGCATACAGTTGGACCGATACCGATACTATTTCTGTATATGTCAGTAACGATTCTGATGGTGACGGTCTGCCTAGTCTTTGGGAAGAGGCATATGGCTTGAGCGATTCCAACGCAGCCGATGCTGATGAAGACCTTGACAGTGATAGTTATAATAATTTATCCGAATACCTGCACGAAACTGACCCCAACGACAACACCAAGACACCATCGACTAATATTACTATTAATGTTCCAGATGACGTAAATACGATTCAACGTGCTATAGATGCCTCTATTGATGGCGATACTATCATAGTATTTGCTGGTACATATTATGAGACAATAGATTTTGATGGTAAGGAGATAACTGTTCAAAGTAGTGATCCTAATAACTGGAATATAGTTGATACTACAATTATTGACGCCAACGATGCAAATGAATTTGTTATTTCATTCGATTCCGCTGAAGATGCAGATTCGGTATTGAAAGGCTTTACGCTTACTGGTGGTAATCTCGGTATTTATTGCGAGACTGCAACACCTGTCATCAGCAACTGTGTTATCACCGGCAACGGTGATGGAACTAATAATGGCGGTGGTATGTACGATAGTAATTCTGCTCCGAGTGTTACCAACTGTTTCTTCGTAGAAAATGATGCTAATTTTGGTGGTGGTATTTACGACATTAATTCTGCACCGATTTTGGCTAACTGTGTTTTTTACGACAATAGTGCCAGTTTTGATGGCGGTGGTATCTACGATATCAATTCGACTATGACATTGACCAACTGCACCTTTGCTAAGAATACCGCAGGTGATGACGGTGGGGCAATGTGTAATAAAGGTGCTTCTTCACAGGCTGTTATGGCTAACTGTATATTCTGGAATGATACTGCTGTTGGTGATGGTAACGAAGTATATAAAGAGGCTGGTGCCGATCCTAACTTTAGCTATTCATGTATAGAAGGCTCTGGTGGTAGTAGTAGCTGGGACTCAAACTTCGGTAGTAATGACGGCAATAATATCGATAGTGACCCCAATTTTGTAAATGTTGATAATGCTAACGGACCGGATGGTATATTTGGTACATTTGATGATGGCCTGTCTCTTGATATAATCGAATATTCCAGCCCGTGTGTTGATGCAGCTGATGGTAATAGTGCGCCTTCAACTGATATAGTCGGCAGATCGAGAATCGATGTTGATGGTATCAGTAATACCGGCATCGGAAATCCTGATTATGTTGATATGGGGGCATATGAATCGCCGATGATCTGGTTCGTTGATATTGATGCTACCGGCAGTGATAACGGCCGTTCATGGACAAACGCATTTACAGACCTGCAGGATGCTATCGCCGAAGCTGGTTATGGTCATGAAATATGGGTGGCACAGGGAACATATAAACCTACAGATGGCAACGACCGAACGATCTCCTTTGAACTTGTTACAGGTGTAGCAGTTTACGGTGGCTTTGACGCTATCGAAACAGCTTGTGCTGATAGAGACTGGACTTTATATACAACTACCCTCAGTGGTGATATAAATGTATCTGATAACTCAAATGATAACAGTCACAGCGTTGTAGTTGGCAGTGTAACGGATGCTACCACCGTTCTGGACGGTTTCACTATAAGGGGCGGTAATGCACCTAGTAGTGATCCATTTCCGGGGTATGCCAGGGGGGCAGGGATGTATAATTACAATGCAAGTCTCACCATAAGAAACTGCATATTTACTGACAACCACATTGGAGATTATGGCGGCGGTATGGCCAATGTTTCCGGCAGCAATCCGAGGATAATCAACTGTGTATTCAGTGATAATTCAGCCGATGGTTATGGTGGTGGGGTATATAATAGCTACAGCGACTCAACGTTTATTAATTGTGTATTCACCGGCAACTCGGCAGGTAATGGTGCAGGTATGAGAAACCTTGAATCTTCGCCGACAATTACCAATTGTACATTTTATAACAATTCAGCGAGCAGCCGTGGCGGTGCTATGCATAACGCATATGGCGACTCATCTCCTGTAATAACCAACAGTATCCTCTGGGGCAACTCGGCTGTTGTCGATTATAACGAGGTATATAACCAATCTTCATATCCGTACTTTAGTTACTGCAATATTAAAGATTGCAACCTTGGCGCAGGTACATGGGATTGGGACGAAGATATCGGCACTGACGGCAGCGGTAATATCGATAGTGACCCTTGTTTTGCAGATTCAAGTGATCCTGATGGCAGTGATAATATCTTTATGACACATGACGATGGCCTGCGAATTACTACTGACGGTTCCTGTATCGATGCCGCAGATGGCGATAATGCACTTTCAGCGGATATACTTGATCGCAGCTATGTTGATATCAATGATGTTAATAATACCGGCACAGGTGAGCCCAACTATGTTGATATGGGTGCCTATGAATACGGCTGTGATACCGATGGTGACGGCATGGATGACGACTGGGAGGTTCTTTATGGCCTTGATCCAACAGATGCCAGCGATGCAGGAGACGACGACGATAGCGATGGCTTGACAAATCTGGCCGAGTATGGCTACAAGACCAACCCGATCGATTCCGATACCGACGATGATGGTATGCCCGATGGCTGGGAGGTTCAATATGGTCTTGACCCAACCAATAACAGTGATGCCGACAGCGACCTTGACAGTGACACCTACTCCAATGTCGTGGAGTTCCTGCACGGCAGCGGCCCCAATGACGACAGCAATCTACCTGGGACCATGACGATTTATATACCTTATAATGTAAGTACAATCCAGGATGCAATAGACTGGAGTATTGACGGTGATGTAATTGCAGTCTCACAAGGCACGTATTATGAATCTATAGATTTTAACGGTGTTAATTGCACGTTAGCCAGTACCGATGTTAATGACAGCAGTGTAGTCGCAAATACGGTTATCAACGGTAATGGCTCTGGAACTGTGGTTACATTCGATTCCGGCGAAAATAGCAATGCGGTATTAGTTGGACTTACGATTACCAATGGTACTTATGGTATATCCTGCAGCAGTTCGTCCAGCCCCTCTATCAAGCAATGTGTAATCAAAGACAACAGTTCGCACGGAATATACTGCACATTAGGTTCGCCTGACATTAGTTATAACGAAATCAGTGACAATGGCGGTGATGGTATATATTCTTCTGCCACAACACCACCTACGATCAAAAACAACTGGATATATGACAATAGCAATGGAATAGGCTTTAGTTCTGCTGCCTCGGCAGCAACCGTTCGTAATAATACAATAATTGATAATGACAGTAATGGAATATACGTTGTTTCCAATACCGCCCCAGCTATCAGCAACTGTATTATCTGGAGAAATAATGACGATCTGGTTGATTGCAGCGCAACATACAGTTGTATCGAGGATGGCGATACGGGCACAGGCAATATATCCAGCTATCCTTATTTCGAAGATTACGACAGCAATGATTTTCATCTGACGTGGAACTCACCCTGTATTAACAGGGGCGATCCCAACGGCAGTTATACCGGCGAAACCGATATCGATGGTGACGGCAGGGTTACAACAGAAATATATGTAGCCGACCGAATTGACATAGGTGCCGATGAGTTATTTGATAACGATATTCACAACTCCGTTAACCGGGTAAAAAATCCAGGTTTTGAGGATGGCAACGATTCTAATGACCCTAATGTTCCTTTGTACTGGAAAAAGAATCAAATCACGGAGCCAAACGTATTGATCTCTATTGATGATGCCAACAAACATTCAGGGAGTTATTCATTTAAAACGTATCATGACGGCTCTATTACAACCGGCTATCCACATATTTACTCAGAGGGTATAGACGTAGAAGCAGGAGAAATATATAATCTTTCGGCGTGGGTAAAGTGTGACCTTGGCACAGAAGGAATCACTTTGTTTGCAACTGGATATGATTCTGATGGTTTTTCTGTGAATTATAGTACTGTTAGCATAGGTTCGATCCCTGCTGATGAGTGGACGTATCTGAATCTTGGAGGAATTGCCATTAATGGTTTGGTTGACGGTAAAAGCACTACACAAGTACGTGTTAGGCTATTTGCTCCTTTTAGAACAGAAGGTACGATCTGGTGGGACGATGTTAGTTTTACTGAAATATCCCCGGAATTCTTACCATCCTACGGCTGTGCAAATGAGCCCAATATTGTCGAAACGGTTGATTTTGGCGGCAGTGATCCTAACAACGAAAAGTGGACAGACTGCTCAACAAAAATGGGTAGTCCGAATACCGATTCTGATGACAACAACATCACTTACAGGGAACTTATCGCTGGCAATACACTTACAATAGAATTTCCAGCATTCAACGTTGACCCTAATTACGATCCCAATGACCCCAATGATATGAACTCTCTGCCGTTGACGCCTATGCTTCTGGAAATAATGTACAAGGACACGGTTGATGATGGTACAACCGCAAGAACTGCGGGTACTGGAGACCTGGTAGTAGTTAAATCGAGGCTTGATTATATCGATCTTGACCCCGACTATTTAAAAAGTTCGAGTCGAGATTATGATCTGGTTCATCTTGGAGGAGTCAACGATGGCAACTGGAAGTATATGCAATACGGTTTCCAGAAAAGTGACTACCAGCTTTTGCGGGCTATCGATGGAAAATTTACCATAGAGATCCTAAACTATAACGATGCTAATATACCGATCGATTATGTAAGTCTGAGAAAAATCACACAAGCTGAATATGATAACTTAGTCAACAAGCAAAGAGCGGTGAGAGGCTTTGACGAGGTTGATTTGCCTGCCGATGCACCCAATGACCCCAATTACGATGACCCGAATATAACCATCTTTGTGCGTGATATAATGCATCCTGTCTATAAACATACCCAGCCGGAGGTGAATGAGCCTAACAGCATAACGGCATTTAGCGTCTGGGGGCAAGTCGAACCTGCATGTTTTTCCATGTATTCGGAAAACGGAGTAAGCGATCTGACGATTACGGTTTCTGACCTGACCCATTCTACAGACAGCAATTCGGTAATCAGTGAGCCTAATATAACTCTCTACCATGTGATCTATGATGAATCCAGACTTAATTATATTTATGTTCCCAAGACTTATGCTTTGCTGCCTGATTATCTTAAAGAGTTTACTACTTTATCGGTCGAGCCTAATACTTCTGAAACTATCTGGCTGAAAATCCGGGTGCCGGATCAAAATGACGGCTTATCAGCCGGCTTATACGAAGGTCAGGTCAATATTCAAAGAGCCGGTGAACCCAATGTTACTGCAGCAATTGACTTTACTGTCTATAATATTACTCTGAATAATTCACGTCACAGCAATACTGTCTATCACGACCCTTATGCTAAAATCTTCTCTAACAACCTGGATATAGTTTACGATGCTTATCGAGAAACAGGGGTTGAGCCGTTTATTTGCAACGTAACTCACCGTGTTGTTGCTTCTGAGGATGTAAACGCAGACTACAATGTTGTTTATGACAGCAACAATTTCGAAATAGCTCTGGACAGAATGATAGATGAAGGGGTTATAAGCCAGGGAAGCAAAGTATATTTGCATATAAGCGAACACACCTGGGAACCCGCCTATGAATTTGCCACTGGATCCGAGCATAATAAAAATGACGTGAACCTGTGGGACAGCCTCTCTGCTCCAAATTTCATAGGAGCCTTTGAACAATTGCTTGGGGTTTACGCAGATGCTGCCAATGACGCAAATATCACATTTATTTTCGAGATAAAGGATGAACCGGGAAGTAACCCCGACAAAGAATACAAAAGAATTGTATGTGATAGATTATTTACAATAATACATGGCTGCAATGAGCCAAATGGCTTGCAAACCGGTGCATCATATATTACAGATTGCGATGATGAAGAAGTTCCTGGAGATTATAATATACCGGCACCAAACGGACCGAATATACCACCGTTGACCGACCTGGTTGATTATAAGGTATGGAATCCAGGTTATATAGATATCGGTTACGCAAGCCACCAGGACCCGAATTATCACGGTAATTTTGGTTACTATACTACAAGCCATTCATATTGGGCCAATCCGGCATATAACAGATTCCTTCACGGTTTATTTGCTTTTGCGACGGACACGGAACTTATTTCGGCATACGCAATGGGCGTTTACGTAAACGATCCTTTCAATGATTTTGATGCTTATTACAGTTATATCCTTCCTTTTACTTATCCTGATTTTATCTATGCCTATCCGACCTGGAGCGGTGAACTGCTGCCTACGATAGGCGGACTGGAAGGGATCCGCGAGGGGATAAAGGATGCCAGGTATATCGCGACTTTGGAAGGACTTATTGAGAATGGATATGATCCGTGTGACTCAAATTTCGTTGACGCTAACGACTATCTCGATGATCTATATAGCAGCATAGACCCTAATTATCCTACGGCATACTCCGGCCAGGCAACAGAACTCGGATATTATAAAGCGATACTGGAAGATATTTCAGATATCAACGATCCGAATACCGGCGACCCGAATGACTTCGAGGCGTTTACCGAAATCAGGCAGAATGTCGTGGATTTCATTGTAGCAATCGACCCAAATGCCTGATGATTAACAAAATCCGATACCGAAAACTTGCGTGACAAGGACAGAACGGGCAGGATTGGATAAAAAAGTGAAAAAACTATGATTTTTTCTTGACAAACATCTTGTGATAAGATATAAATGATTAAAAAGCGGAAAGGTGGCTAATATGGCCCTGAGAGTGGGACATCTGTGATGCGGTATTCTGTATTGCCAATACAATTATAGCACAAGCAGGAAAGGTAAGAGGATGATGAGAAACTTTATTTTTGCACTGATAGTCATAGCCTTTGCCACTACCGGGGCTTTCGGCAGTTTGATTGAGGTGGATATCGAGATCGACCCTGTAATTGATCACCACTGGATAGTTATTCCGCCTGAACAGATGATGGATAACTATTTGACGGATGCGGTTCTAACAAACCCTCCTGATGTCACTCTTGCCAGTGGTGATGTTTATCGTTTAAACGTCAGTTTTACTGATGGCAAAATGCTCAAACTCATAAACAATGTCAGCCACGTAGAATTCTTTGCCAGTTTCAAATATGACAATGGGGGTAGACCTTCTGGTCCGAGTGAACATTATGGCAATATAGAAATAGATATTACCAACTCCGCAGGAGTCCTTAATACTACCAAGTCAACCACTCCTGCTCTCTTTGCAGATGCTGATAGAAGTTATATTCATTTTTTAGCTGGAAGTGATCCCAGATGGCAGAACGATGCCGGTGAAATTGCCGATGGCTCATTATTTGGCGACTTTACATTGGAATTTACCACCCCGACTACCGAGTATACCTTTTCCGCGAGACCTTTCGATGTAAGACTAAACATGAAAGCATTCAGCGACGATAACAGTTACGACAGGAACCTGTTTGAGATAGTCCCCGAACCCGCAACGGTACTGCTTCTCAGTTTCGGCGGTTTATTCCTCCGCAGAAAACAAAAACAGCAATAACATAAATCCCTACTAACCACTCAACAAACCACCACCCACCAACCCTACCCCCATCTCAAGCAACGCGTAGGGTGCAAATATTCATCGGGACTTAACATTTTGTTCTTTCACAATTTAATATCAAATATTTCGTCCATAAATAATGGCTTGAGTTGGAGATGGTTTTACAGCATTACCTGAAAATATTCAAACCCAGCAATTTTTGGCACAAGAGCTTCGCAAAGTACACAGGAAGACCATTAACATATTTGATGGGGTAAACTCTTAAGCAGCCAACCGATGATAGGATTTGAGCAGTCCACCAAGTCGTTCAATACACTGGATTTTAGCTTTGTCATCAATCTTATGCTTCGGCTCGATGATTCTACCCAGTGATTGATGAATTCTCTCATGATGATAGTATTGCCTGTACTGTTCTAATACCTACTCTTCTTTTCCCCTATCGAGTTTTACTATCGATAGTTTTATCATTAAATCCTATTTTAGAGTAGTTTGAGTGGGTACGTATTTTGCTAAAGTGGGGTATGGATAGTTGGGTAATGAGGTAGAGAGCAGGAAGAATAGTTTTTATGACTACTTCAAATAAAACAATGACAACTCTCACCCCCTCTCCTACTCCAATCCTGGACAATCTCCGTTGTCCCAGCAGGTATGTAGTCCTATCTCCACTATCGATAGTCATACTACTCCCCCTCCTACTAAATAATAATTCTTTTTTTAGCTCATCCTATACCCTTACATCAATAGATCGTAGTATATTGGACACCAGCCTAAGCAGGATTCCTAAAATCGATTTTATCGATAGGATGGAATTAGGGAGAATGGGAGAATAGATTTTATGACTACCTCAAATAAAACTATTACATTATTACAATCGAAACCTGTTTGACTATCGATGGGATAAGTTAGAATGGCCGGATTAACAAACAGTCTAAAATTAGATTCCAGCGTAAATCTAGCGTCAATTTTATTAGCACTCCAATTAGTCTTTATTTTGACTCTGTGTCTACTTCCTATCGACTTTTTGTCGATATGTTAAAATAGTCAAAAAATGAGTGTTGTAAGTTGTTGAAATTAAACAAGTTATGAACAGTAAATTCCAGCCATAGGGCTTGGGAAGCTGACACTCTACCGCTGAGTTACGCCCGCTTAACTACTTACTATA
>JBHPGW010000094.1:0-8642 GCA_042569785.1 Planctomycetota bacterium
GACTTAGGCTCTTCGCTCTCAGGAAGTATCGCGCTATTCTATGATGTAGAACTGACGACTGCTAATATATCCGGCCAATGCGGCGTATACCTCGACGCGAACCAGGATGATGATTCGCTCGGAAACTTCATGACACACGACAATCCATGGGATGATGATCTTTCTTCAAGCATTCCAAGGGCTTCATTCGAATTCGAGGATTACGAAAGCGTTAATCCTACTCTTGCTGTTGAACGTTTCGGTGCCGGAATCGATTGTGCAGATGACAAGTTTACTGTCTTTGCTGCTTATGACAACGAGCGTCAAATGGTAAGATCGACCATCCATGAAAAGACCAGCGGCAATCTCGTCTGGGATTCGGGCTTCCACCCTGTCGACAGTAACTACAATCCCGATTCACTGCGATTCGAAATGAGGGACGACATCTCTGGCAGTGACTTCTCATTCAACTCTACAACTGACATTGCCACTATGACAAGCAGTGACCCAACGTATGAGCTTACCGTGGACGTTAATAATGTTATGGTAATTCACTCAGTCACAACTTACAAGGGTTACGGCCCGACACCGGCTGATGAAGCTACCGAAATTGATGTCAATGACGACCTTAGCTGGTTCGAAGGTGCTACTGCAGCCACACAGGATGTCTACTTCGGCACCAGTTGGGCGGATGTAAACCAGGATAGTACACCTAACAGCACGCAAACAACCACAAGTTATGAGCCGGGAACTTTAAGTGAAGATACCGACTACTACTGGCGTGTCGACCAGAATGACGGCTCGACCACCAGGACCGGTGACATCTGGCACTTTGTTACAGGAGCCGGAGGTTATACCGCCGGCGTTATCAACCCGGATGACTTAGAGAGATACGGCAAATCAACCGTTTGGAGTCCCACCGAAGCAGGTGAAGGCTGGGCCCTTGTCTCAAATGTTAACGAGGCACACATCGAAACCTCCAACGGAGTCGATTCGAGCAAGTGTCTGCGTTCGATAGGTGACGATGCCGTCAATCCGCAGGTAAGATGGTATGGTTCGGCAGCCGCTTCAGGGACAAAGACACTTTCGTTTGATATCTTGATGGACGATGGAGGCTGGACAAGTGGTGCCGCACGTGTCTTCCCGTATTTTGGTTCTGCCGGTAACGGCGAGAACTGGCTGGTCTTTCAACGTTCTGGTGCTACTTTGGACATGTCAGTAGCAGCTCGAACCTCGGGTTACGATCTCACCGAGGTAAACCTTCCAGGTAAACTCACCGATCCAAACGACTATCTTGACATCTGGTATACGTTTGAGATGGAGTTTGACTATTCCGCTTCGACTGTACGTGCTCGTTTTGCACCGACCGGCAGTGCGTTTAACGCCTGGTCTGACACTGTTACTATGGAACACACCGATGCTATCAGCTCAGTCTTTTTCAATGCATTGAACGGCAACATACTTATTGACAATATAAGTCTTGCCGCTGGTCCTCCCGATGTAAACATCGTCGGATCATGGACTTCAGGTTCGAGCCATACCGCTGAATCAGGTGATAACCGTCTGCTTATCGTTACCGTTAACACCGAAGACGATGGCGACACCCTGGATATGAACAGTGTCACCTATGGCGGCAGAACTTTAACCGAGGTAGTCGATTATTCGTACGCTACCACTAACACTGCTTACGTAGGCATTTTCTATCTCGACGATGCCAACTTAGATCTGGCCAGCGGTTCTACCATCAGCCTGGACTGGACTACAGGCCCATCGAAAACACCTTCGATTTCCAGCGTATTTTTGGAAAACGTTGACCAGTCGAATCCTATTACCGACTCCAACTCTGGAGGCGGAACCACTTCCACAATTACAGGTGGTTCTCTTGCTACAAGCTCCGGTGATATGGTTCTTGCTTCTGCTACATCCGGCGAGAACGGCGGCGACTACACCATGAACAACAGCTTTACCGAAGACCTCGAATTTGCTCCCGATTCAGCTGATGCCGTTTGCGGCCACAAAGATGCTACAGGCAGCAACGAAACCCCAAGTGTTACCGCTGCTGGAACATTCTACCGACAAGCCGTAGCAGGCGTAGTAGTAAACAAGAATGACTAACCAAAAAAGGGGTCAGACACCTTTTTTAAGATCACCCAAAGCGTGGCGGCACAAAAAAACCGCCACGCTTGCTTTAATTCCACTTAAAAATATCCACGATAAACACCACAAATAATTAGTGGACTTTTGACAACATTTCTTTTATCATGCCAGCTTGAAAAAAGATAATTGGTCATCCCGATTCATCGGGATTCTATAATTTTGATTTTTAACTTTTAAATTTTAATTTTAAATATTATGCCTATCTACGAATACAAATGCGACGATTGTGGCAAAATGACCGAGTTTCTCGCAAACAAACCCACTAAAAAACCGGGCCCTTGCCGACATTGTCAAAGCGAAAATCTGCAAAAAGCACTTTCAACATTCTCACAGGGATCGCCACAGGGCAACTCAAAAAAATGTCACGGCTGTACCGACAACAAATGTCCGCACGCTGGATTTTAATTCAGGAGTTTTATTTTAATGAGCGATAAAAAAGGCCGATACGATTTCGGCAACATCGAAAAAAAATGGCAGAACTACTGGCTCGATAACCAGACTTTCAAAGCCGATGACTGCACCAACGCACCAAAGTACTACGTACTCGACATGTTCCCATACCCAAGCGGACAGGGCCTGCACGTCGGACACCCCGAAGGCTACACAGCTTCTGACATAATAGCCAGATACAAAAGAACCAAAGGCTTCAACGTTCTGCACCCGATGGGATGGGACGCGTTCGGCCTGCCTGCTGAACAATACGCCGTACAAACAGGAACACACCCTGCCAAAACCACCACTCAAAACATACAAAACATGAAACGACAGATAAACGCTCTGGGTTTCAGCTACGACTGGGACAGAGAAGTAAACACCACCGACCCAAACTACTACAAGTGGACACAGTGGATATTCATGAAAATGTTCAACAGCTACTTCGACGCTGATGAGCAAAAAGCAAAACCAATTGAACAACTGCCAATACCCGACGGCCTAAGTGACACCGAAAAGCAAAATTACATCGATGAAAACCGCCTCGCCTACGAAGCAGAGGTCGCCGTAAACTGGTGCTCCGAACTCGGCACCGTCCTGGCAAATGAAGAAGTCATCGGCGGCCTAAGCGAAAGAGGGGAGCACCCCGTAATTAGAAAACCAATGCGACAGTGGATGCTGCGCATCACAAAATACGCCGAAAGACTCTTGGACGACCTGACAGAAGTAGATTGGCCGGATTCAATTAAGAAACTTCAAATTGACTGGGTCGGCAAAAGTATCGGCGCAGAAGTCGACTTCAAAGTCGAAACCACAGGCGAGCAAATACGAGTCTTCACCACCAGGCCAGACACGCTCTTCGGCGCAACATACATGGTCCTCGCCCCCGAACACCCGCTCGTCGACACTATCACTACAGATGAAAACAAAACCGCTATCGAAGAATATCGCAAACAAGCCGCCACCAAAAGCGACCTCGACCGAACCGACCTGGCAAAGGACAAATCAGGCGTACACACCGGAGCATACGCCATCAACCCCGTAAACAACGAAAAGATCCCCATATGGATAAGCGATTACGTCCTCATCAGCTATGGCACCGGCGCGATAATGTCAGTACCAGCACACGATGAGCGTGACTACGAATTCGCCCAGAAGTTCAACCTCCCCATAATCGAAGTTGTCAAACCTGCTAATGACGAATCTACCAAAGCCTGTTTTGCCGGCAACGGGATCGCAATAAACTCCGGCCAATTCGATGGTCTGACAACCGCAGAATTCAAGGAGCGGATAAGCAACTGGCTCGAACAAAACTCATTAGGCAAAAAAGCCATAAACTACAAACTTCGCGATTGGCTCTTCAGCCGACAGAGATACTGGGGCGAACCGTTCCCGATCCTGCACACGCAAGACGGCCGAATCATCAGCATCGATGAAGCCGACCTGCCGCTTGTACTGCCCGAAGTTGAGAGCTACAAGCCGTCAACCTCCGGTGAACCGCCGCTTTCAAACGCAGGCGACTGGCTCAGAGTCACCTTACCCGACGGCACCAAAGCAACACGAGAAACAAACACCATGCCGCAATGGGCAGGAAGCTGCTGGTACTATCTTCGCTACATCGACCCGGAAAACAACGACAAGCCCTTCTCCGGCGAAAAAGAAAAATACTGGATGAACGTCGACCTTTATATAGGCGGAGCGGAACACGCCGTACTCCACCTGTTATACTCACGCTTCTGGCACAAGTTCCTGTACGATTACGGCCACGTCTCCACCAAAGAGCCTTTCAAAAAACTCATCAACCAGGGAATGATCCTCGGAGGTGACGGCCAAAAGATGAGCAAGTCCAGAGGCAACGTAGTCAACCCAGACGACGTCATCAAAAAACATGGCGCAGACTCCATGAGACTATACGAAATGTTCATGGGCCCACTCGAAGCGACCAAACCCTGGAACACCCAGGGCGTTGAAGGCGTATATCGTTTTCTGGTAAAAGCATGGCGAATGATTATCGACGAAGAAACAGGCGAGCTTTCAACCCAGCTAAAAGACGCTGCCCCCGATGAAGCAACTACCAGGCTGTTACACCAGACAATAAAAAAGGTCACCGACGACCTCGAAAATTTCAATTTCAACACACCGATAAGCGCAATGATGATACTCGTAAACCATCTCGGCAAACTCAAAGTCAGACCGAAACAAGCCGTAGAAAAATTCACCCAATTGCTCGCTCCCTTCGCTCCCCATATCGCGGAAGAACTCTGGCAAAGGTTAGGCAATAAAGACACCATCACCTACCAAACCTGGCCCGAATATGACAGCGAGCTTGTTAAAGAAAACCAGATCGAATTAGCCGTACAGATACTCGGCAAAATAAAGGATCGGATCGTTGTCCCCGCCGATTTCGACGAGGACCAGATAAAACAAAAGGCTCTTGCAAGTGAAAAGGTCATCACGGCAATGGCAGGGCGGGAACCAAAAAAGATCATCGTTATCAAATCGCGTTTAGTTAATATTATCTGCTAAAAAATGGCTACCGAAATCGAAGCAAAACTAAAAGTCGACGCACTCGAACCGATCGCCGAAAAACTCTTGGCACTCGGTGCAACGTTCATCGAACAGCAGGCCCACATCGACACTTTTTACGACAATTCCCATTCGTCCTTAACAAAAGGCGGCAGGGGACTTAGACTCAGAATATGCACCACCAAAGCACAGCAAACATACATTTTAACATATAAAGGCAAAAGGCAGGACAGCCCATTCAAAAAAAGAGAAGAATTAGAGATTCAGATCCTCGACCCCGAGACAACAGAAAACTTGCTTTTAGCAATAGGCTATGCGAAAATATTAACCATAGAAAAAACCCGTAAACTATACAAATTCGACAACTGCGAAATAGCTCTCGACTACCTCGAACAGTTAGGCAACTTCATAGAAATAGAGGGCCCTGACGAAAAAATAATAACCGAAATACAAAAAAAACTAAACCTTGAGAATATACCGCACATAAAACAAGGCTACGCAAAACTAATAAAAAACAGAAATAATCCGTGAAAATCCGCGTTAATCCGTGGTTAATTAAGTTTTGTCTTTGTCGTTATTCGTGTTAATTCGTGAAAATTCGTGAAAATTCGTGGTTAATAAAAATATAAAAAAATGAAACCAAAAGACGGCTACATCGCATACATAATAAACCCAAAGTCAGGCGCACGCTGCACCCAGTTAGCGGGCCACAAGTTCCAAAAGTACCTGCTCGAAAACGGTTTCGACGTCAGGGCAAATCTTACCAAATCTTTGGAACACGCATGCAAATTAGCAACTGACGCCGCCGTCGATTATAACTGTGCGATGGTAGTAGTAGTAGGCGGCGACGGTACCGTCAGAGAAGTTGCCCACGGCCTCGAAGGCTCCGACAAGCCATTATTGATCGTACCTGGCGGAACAGAAAACCTCCTGGCAAACGAACTTGGCCTGGATGAAAAACTAAAAACCATAATCGACACTTTCCAGGCCTGTTACGTAAAACCATTAGACCTGGGCTCGGTCAACGGAAAATGCTTTACCTCGATCGCTGGCTTCGGTTTCGATGGCAGAGTCGTCAAAAATGTCAGCAGACAAAGACAGGGACACATCGACCATTTCGATTACTTCTGGCCCATCTGGAGAACCTTCTGGAACTATCGTTTCGATGAGATGACAGTAAACGTCGACGGGCAGGACATTTTCACAGGCCCGGCATTGGTTTTCGTAGGAAACATCTCACGTTACGCCATCGGCATTCAGATCTTACATAACGCCGATTTCAGTGACGGCTTACTCGACGTCTGCATATACAAGTGCAATTCAAAACCGGGACTCACTAAGCACGCACTTTTGACTCTCTCAAAGCGTCACGCCAACAGCAAAAACGTCATCTACAAACAGGGACAAACCATCACCGTAACATCGAACGCCGGACAGATAGATTCACAAATCGACGGCGACCCAGGCCCAGAGTTACCCGTAGAGATCAAAGTAATCCCGCAAGCCGTAAAAGTAATGATACCCGAACACGCAAAGCCGGCAGGAATAAGAAAAAGACTAATAAGAGCGATAGGATAATTTTTTATTAGCCCCCTGCACTGCAGGGGGTTACCGCCAAAGGCGGAGAATTTTAAACGAGAAATAACCATGAAAAAGAATAATTTCAAAATTGGCGATGGAAAAGGCAAGGACACTTTACCCCCAGTCTCAACTCCCGTAGACATCGGACCAAACGCACCATTATTTATAATGGCAGGCCCATGCGTGATCGAATCCGAACAACTCTGTCTCGACATCGCACAGCAGCTAACCGAAATAAGCGTCCGAACCAACATCCCAATAATTTTCAAAGCAAGCTTCGACAAAGCAAACCGAACCAGCATAAAAAGCTTTCGAGGCCCAGGCATCCAAAAGGGTCTCGAAATACTCGCAAACATCCGCCAAAAATTCGACATACCAGTAATGACAGACATACACGAACCACACCAGGCAGACCCCGCCGCCAAAGTCGTAGACTGCATACAGATACCGGCATTCCTTTCCAGACAAACCGACCTGCTAACAGCATGCGCCAGAACAGGCAAACCGATCAACGCGAAGAAGGGCCAATTTCTCTCACCTGCCGAGATGAAAAACGTCGTCGACAAACTGCGAGACTCAGGCAACGATGAAATAATGCTGACAGAACGAGGCACATTTTTCGGCTACAACCGACTCGTCAATGACATGACCGCCATCGAAGCCATGAAGCAGCTTGGCTGCCCGGTCATCTTCGACGCAACCCACAGCACCCAACAACCAGGAGCCTTCGGAAACGCAAGCGCAGGACAAAGAGAAATGGCCCCCGTGCTCGCAAAAGCCGCAATCGCCGCGGGAGCTAACGGCCTGTTCTTCGAGGTACACCCAAACCCGGAAAAAGCAAAATGCGACGCAGCTTCAATGATACCGACAGATTGGCTCGAAGACCTAATAACAAAATGCAACCAGATCTTCCAAATAGTAAATAAATAACCCAAAAAGCCCGAAGCGCAAGCGCCGGGATAAAATCAGATACAAAATGCCAAACACAAAATACATATTCGGCCCCGTACCATCGAGAAGATTAGGCCTTAGCCTTGGCATTGACGTTATACCATACAAAATCTGCTCCATAGACTGCGTTTACTGCCAGGTCGGCCGAACCACAGAAAAGACCACCGAACGAAAAGAATACATGCCCGTCGACGAGCTTTTGACCCAGCTAAAACAAAAGTTAGACGCCGGCGTCGAAGCCGACTTCATCACCCTAAGCGGATCAGGCGAGCCTACATTAAATTCAAAACTCGCTCAGATAATAACAGGCATAAAAAATCTCACCGACATCCCAGTAGCCGTCCTGACCAATGCGACATTATTTTCCGCCCCCGCAGTACGCGCCGACTGCGCACTCGCTGACGTAGTCCTGCCTTCTCTCGACGCCGCAGACGAACCCACTTTCCAAAAGATAAACCGTCCGCACCCCGATATCAGCATTGAAAACGTCATTGCGGGATTATGCGCCTTTAGAAAAGAGTTCACCGGCCAAATTTGGCTCGAGGTTTTCTTCGTTGAGGGTCTAAACACCGCCGCCGACAAGATCGCAGCGATCGCCGAGGCCATTACCCGTATCAACCCCGACAAGGTCCAGCTAAACACCGCCGTACGACCAACCGCCGAATCCGGCATCAAACCCATCGACCCGGAAAAGCTCGCCAAAATCGCCAAAAAGCTCGGAAAAAACGCTGAGATCATCGCTGACTTCTCAAAGGCCCATCCCCAAAAAAACATCCCATCAATTGCCGCCAATTCAGCCGACATACTAACAATGCTGAAAAGACGTCCCTGCTCACTCAGTGATATTTCTGCCGGACTGGGGCTGCACCTAAACCAGGTCCAAAAGCATCTCGCCGATTTGCTGGCAAAAGGGAAAATAGAATCCGAGCAAAAAAATGACACAACCTTTTTTAAAGCAAAATAGTAGCTGCCAACAAAAAAAAACACTCTCAAAAGTGCCATTTTTAGACAAATTT
>JBHPGW010000095.1:0-8623 GCA_042569785.1 Planctomycetota bacterium
AACCACATCCACCAAAATCAAAAACCCAAAATAACCCCATTTCCCACAATTCAAGAATTTCCAACTCCACAATCAAACGACAATTTCCAAACAACTACTTACTCATTTTTTCCAAACCTTCCAGGCACAACGCGGACCAGGTTTCCATTGTGTTGTGGGTCTGGTTTAGTTCTTCTATTGTTTTGAATGTCATTTGGGTTATCATCTGCTCTTTTCTTTCGACATTATCACTGTCCAGTCTCCATAAGTGTACTACGCCGAGATGTACCCGGCCTACTTCGTTGGTGTCATCGTTTAAGAGAGCTGCTATACGGCCTGTGTGATTGGCGTTTATCTTTACTTCTTCTGCTACTTCCCGCTCGACGGCACGATCGTAAATGTCTCTATAATCGTTGAACAGCGGCACGTCGTTATCGACTGGGTTAATGTGGCCGCCTATGCCGATGGATCTTTTTTCTACTAATCTGGTTTCGCCTGCTCGTTTGCCGCGTATGTAGTTTAGGTACTTGTTGTCATGGGTCATTATTACGTAGGGGATAAGTTGTTTGAATGAAGGGTCGTTTTCGGCGAGCGATCTTGGGATGAAGCGCAGGACGCCTGGGGCGAAAAGCTGCTCGAGGTAGTTATCGACGTCGAACTTTAGGCCATGAAAAAGGCCGAGTTGTTCAAATACTTTTCGTTCAAAAACCAAAACCTGTTCTTCCTGAGCCACGCGAGTACTCCATAATAATTTAAAAGTTAAAAATAAAAAATCAAAATTGCGAAACCCCGCACCTACTTTGAAACTCAAAGTAGGTGCGGGATGACTAATTTTATCGATTCTTCCAGAGTTTAGCGTATTCCGGGGATACCGTCAAGCAAATCCAAACAGAACTGTAGAAAGTAGAGAGTAGATAATAATAATTCCAGTTAAAAAGAGCCGATATTTTGACATCCTGACTAAATCATAAGGCTTTTGGATTCCCGCCTTCGCGGGAATGACATTAACGGTCAATCGGCTCTAATTAACTGAACTTGATATAATACCAAATCCGATTATTAAGTTCTCTGTTGTCATTTCGACCGTAGTGGAGAAATCTGTTTTTAATAGATTTCTCGACTCGCCTACGGCTCGCTCGAAATGACATGCGAACGCAGTAACTAATCGTACTTCGTATAACTGGCGGCATAGGTTTGTTTATGGTTTTTGACCGATCAGTCCTATTGCGTCTTTTATGATGGGTAAGGTTTTGGTCTTTACATTTGGGTCATAGATATTCCCGTCGACTTCGATCCTTATGACGGCCTGTCTTAGGCCTTCGGTCAGTGACGCTAAGCCTTTAGGCTCTGTCATTGCCAGGCGTTTACCTCTTGCGTTGAGAACCAGGTCGACGTCTTCGGTCTTTAGATCCATATTTCCTGTGCCCGTGAATGCAAGGGCATTACCGGAAACGTCGAGACAGTCAAAATACATATTGTCGCCTTTAATATATGAATCCACAACCATTTGATCGAAGGCATAGTCTTTGGGGTCGTTTAGCTGGAGTATCATCATCAGCTTGGCCAATGGTGACAGTTTCCCTACCTGCATGTCTTCTACTACAAGTCTGCATCTTCCAATACGCGAATCGGTATCTCCCATTCTAGCTGTGACATTTAACGCACCTTCCATCAGGCCGGTACTATAACTATCGGCTGTTTCGGACTCTCGATCAGTATCTGAGAGAAGCTCTTTAAGGTCAACGTCACTGAATCCAGTCTGCAATACATATTGTTTCTGTAAGCTGTCCAGTTCAAATGTCCCGACAACTTTTCCACCATAAAATTGTCCTGTAAAATCTTCTGTGAGCCATTTTTTATTTTTTTTGTCATAGTAGATGTCAGCCTTTAGTTTATTGAGAGTTTTGCCCCTGACTCTTAGTTTTCCATCGCTAAGATTAGCTTCTAAATCGGCAAAGCCCTTATCGGATCTAAATGAAGTCTTTAGGTCATCGAATTTGCCATCGAATCCGGTTATGACGCCAAGATTCTCGAACTGACAATCTGTCATTGCGCCTGCGCCGTCGAAGGTGATATTATTTATTCCATCAGGGCCGGTGACAGCCTGGACGTTCATTTTATTCAGATCGAACCTCCCCTTTGGTGCGATCTTTTGGTAATGGGAAACGGCGTTCTCAGGCAAAGCAGAGCATAGCTGTTCATTTAATAATATGTCATTCGCGTCAATTTCGAAGGAACCTTTAAGAAAACCTTTTTCGGAGATCAATATTTGTCCGTTTATTTTTACGGTTGGTTTGTTTACTCCTATCTGAATGACATCGCCGGCAGTTGCCCGGATACCTGTCAAGGTGATATTATCCTTTGTAACGGCTACCTGTCCGGTGATATCTTTTAGGGGATACTCGAAGCCGCCAAGTTCGACGCTGTTGCCGAGACAATTGATCATAACCTTATAATCGGGTTCGTCACTGGTATCGAGTCTGTTTAAAAAGGCTGCGAGATTAATTTTGCCCTGCGGCTTTAGTCGATCAACAACTTTTTTCATTGCTTCCGGCAGCACCGAAAACGATTTTTCATTGAGATCAAGGTTGTCCAAAGATAATAATAACTGGTAAAACGGTTTGTCAATTTCATCGGTTGTCCATATCCTTGCATCCAGATAAAGTTCCATGTCCTTGTCGAAGAAGCTGGTTAAGTCATACTGACTGTAGAAGTACTCTTGCCCCTTCGGCAGGGCATCGGTCAATGTCTGGTCGAATGGGATATTGTCCGCCTTGATAGAAATGTCATATATCGACTGATCATTTTCGTTTGAAATTACATTGCCGTTCAAAATAACTTTTCGCCTGCCCATCAGCGAGGTCACCTCAGATAAGGTTACAATGTTTTGGCCAAACATGAGTGTTCCGGTCAGATTTTTTAACGGATATGGAAAATGTTCGTAAACCGCGTTGGCGTCGGTAATCTTAACGGCTAAGGCGGATTTTTTACCTTGGCAGTCCCGCATTGAGGTATAATTTATCGCAGCAGTTCCGCTGGGAGAAAAGGTTGCCCAGAACTTTTTGCCTCTGGGCCCCAAGGCGTCGTGCAGTTTATCATCCAGGAGCATATTTTCACTTATGATCTGAATCTGATATTCATGCTCTTTGCCGAATCCTTTTGCCGAGCCATTGAAAAACAGTTCAACCTCCTCATGCCGCCCGGATAGATCGTTCAGTGATACTCCTGTTTCGGTGAAGTCTATTGTGCCTTTTAGCTCGTCGACGCGATAAGGAAATTTATCATACAGGATAGAAACCCCCTTACAATCAACGCTGCCTCTGAGGGTTGTATCATGGAGTTGATCGAGTTTTCCGCCGGCAGTAAGTGTGAGATCGACCTTTCCGACGGGACGATATTGTGTGATAAATTTTTGCAGAACTCTAAGCAGACCGAACTTTTTAGAAAGCAGGGTGTACTCAATTCTGTGGGCCTTATCGAAACCTCTGTCTTTATTGACCAGATCCTTTATTCTCAGTTCGGCATTAAAATTATTGTTCAGGTCATAATCAATCTGACCGGCAAAAAGATTTACGATCCAGACCGTCTCGAAAGCGGCAATATCGGCAGAAGAGACACCGCCTGCAATGGTGATCCTTCCCGGTTGCCAATAACCTTTCAAGTTGCTTTTGCCAAAACCGCCCTGCATTTGAGCGGTGGCTATCTCGAAGCTGTAGCCGGCGTGTGTTTTCTCGTCAAAGCCAAACTTTGCGTCAACAGGTACCTCGAAAGCGATCTTTGACTGGCCGGCGGTAACTTTAGTATATCGCAGTTTGCCGGCCTTCAGCTCAACAGAAGGCATCCTGCCGGAAGTACCTTTTGGCGGCTGGATCCTCAGGGTCGCCAGGTTCCAATGCTTAGTGTCCTGATTATAGACCGCATTGAACTCGAAATCGTCGATAGTGATTTGCTTTAGGCGAGGATGAAAGGTTAGCAGGCTGATCACATCAAAATGAGCATTGACTCGCTGGGCTTTTAGTATCGCATTATCATGCTTACTCCAGTTGCTTGGTTCGACAATGAGTTTCTCTATATAGACCGAACCGTCAAAGTCAAAATTAACCGAAGCGGTTCGTATGTGTGTGTTAGTAAACTCTGCGATCTGTTGTATCGCGATTCGCTTCAAAGCCCGCCCTGTGGTGACTATGAACACACCTATCAAAGCGCACAGGATCGAGACCTCGATGATGTTGCGAAGTAATTTATTTCTCTTGAACAACCTGGCGATACTGTCAAGTTTTAGAAACATTTCTTAACTTAAAATAATTAACTTTTTCCCGAAAAATTGGATCGGGGCGGGCTAAGTTTTCACCTGACTCAACATTTTCCTACAGCTCTGTAGGCGATATCCCTTCGACAGTATGCCTGGTCGAATTTTATCTTATCGACAGCGGCATAGGCCTTACTTTGGGCATCGGCAACGTTTGTTCCCAGTGCGGTAACGCCAAGAACCCTTCCGCCATTGCTGACGATATTTTTTCCATCGGCAGCGGTACCTGCCTGGAAGACAACAACATCTTTTAGAGCATTAGCCTCTTTGAGTCCTGTTATTACCTTGCCCTTTTCATACTCACCTGGATAACCGCCCGAAGCCATTACCACACAAACAGCGCATCTTTGATCCCACTCAAGTGTAATCCTATCGAGACCGCCGTTACAAACAGCGAGCATAACTTCAAGCAGATCACTCTTTAGCCTTGCCATGATCGGCTGGGTCTCCGGGTCGCCGAAGCGCACATTAAATTCCAGCACTCTTGGCCCCGCTGCGGTGACCATTACTCCCGCATACAAAATACCTTTGTAAGGAGTGCCGTTTCGATTCATTCCGTCGACTATCGGGACAAGTATCTCCCGTGTGATCTTATCCATTATTTTATCGGTTATCACCGGTGCCGGGCTGTAGGCTCCCATGCCGCCTGTATTGGGGCCTGTATCGCCTTCGCCTATGGGCTTATGATCCTGCGAGGATTCCATAACGTAAATATTCCTGCCGTCTACAAAAGCCAAGATCGAGGCCTCTTCGCCGAGAAGCTTTTCTTCGACGATAATTTTCTGTCCCGCCTCGCCGAAAATTTTATCGCACATAATTTTTTCAGCCACCAGAATCGCATCGGCAGGCTCTTCGCAAACATACACGCCTTTACCTTGAGCTAAGCCAGCGGCCTTTACAACCACCGCCTCATCCCTGCTTGCAATATACGCCTTTGCGTTTTTAAAGTTCTCGAAAACCTGGCCTTCCGCGGTGGATACTGAGCTGGCACGCATGATCTGTTTGGCGAACGCCTTGTCCGCTTCAAGCTGAGCGGCGGCTTTATTCGGGCCAAAAGCCTTGATACCGGCGGCTTCCAGAGCATCGACGACGCCTAATGCCAGTGGATCCTCCGGGCCTACCACTACCAGGCCGACCTTTTTTTCTTTTGCGAAAGCCACGAGCTTACGGATATCGTTGACGTCTATATCAACATTTTCGCCGTGCTGGGCCGTCCCGGGATTACCCGGAGCGGTATAAAGCTTATCGAGCTTTTTGGATTGTGCCAACTTCCACGCCAGGGCATGCTCACGCCCGCCGCCACCTATCAATAATACATCCATTATACTATCCCTTTAAAAACTTAACACTGCTGTTACCCCCGGATCATAGCCTATATATAAGCGATTCGCTATTTTAGTGCTAATATTATTTCCATGACTTGTTTGTGTACGGTTTGAATATCTGCTGCGGCATCGACTACCGCGAAATTTTCTCTGTTTTTAGCCAACTCCCAAAACCCCTGGCGTACTTTCTCGTGGTAGTGGTCGCCCTTTTGCTCCATCCGGTCGAGCTCGGCGTTTAATCTCGGGGCCGCTGTTTGCAGATCGATGTCGAGTATAATAGTAATATCAGGCCAAAGCCTTTCCAGACAGTTTCCGGCAAGGGCAATAACATTATCGCTCCCGAAGCCGCCTGCGAAACCCTGGTATGCACATGTACTCGAAAGCCATCTATCCAGAATAACACAGCAGCCCGCCTCTAAAGCAGGCGCGATACATTCTGCCCAAAGCTGCGCCCTTGCAGCCATATATAACAGCAGTTCGGTTCGCGTACTCATCGCGACATGGTCGGGATTGAGCAGTATCCGGCGTATCTTTTCGCCGATAGCTGTGGTGCCGGGATCGCGGAACATCTGAACCTCTACGCCTGTATCGCTGATATACTCTGCGAGCATTTTAGCCTGCGTACTCTTACCGCAACCGTCGGGGCCGTCGAGAACTATGAACTTGCCGGCAAAATTATTCGTAATATCTGTCACTGTATGTTTTTCCTGATATTAAATACCCCGCGCTTACGCTTGGGGCTCTGTTTGTTCTTCGGGGTCATTATAAGCTAATTGCACCGAAGCTACAAATCTTATTGCCATTATCGCGACTATCATATTTGTAATCTGGCTGACCATGGTTTGGATACAGTCCAGGACGCTCTGGCGAACTGATAGTGTCTGGGCGTTAGAGCCTAATAATATCCAGAATAAACTTAGCGATGTAAACAAACAGTATATCACGATCAACTCTTTGTGTGCCGAGAGCCTGAAATGCTTTAATGCCTGTACCGCCTGGCCTACCCGGCAGTTCAAAACGATTATCAAAACCCCGAGCAGCAATATCGGCTTGATAAGGATAAGCGATGCTACGGCAAAATAAAAATGGTAGAGCAAAGGCATCTCTTTGGCGGTTTCAAAAAAACCAATATCGCCAGCGGTAAAAGGTCCTGTGACACGGTAAATAAGCCATGTGATAGCGAAAGAAAACATTGTTATTACAATACCAACGCTAATCATTCGCCAGAAAAAATCCTTACCGATCTTCAGTAATGTCACCGGGCTTTGGTGCTCAGTGCCATGCAGATAGATACTCCTTTGAAAACCGAAATTGAGAATTATTGAAAGGATCGAAACGACAAAAACAATGAACAGCAGCGGCAATGAACGGGCAAAACCTTGAGATTCACTTTTGCCGTGTATCATATTCATCGATACCATAACGAGTACATTTAAGCCTACAATAAGGCACAGCTCGGGGTATCTGGCTTTGAGGATGGCGATGCTTTTTTTTGTTTCTTCCATTTTACCTTGTGAGTTGGAGGTTTTTGTCGCCTACTAATTGTTTTATTTTTCTGCAGAAGTCAACGTCCGGATTGACCGAGAGCTTTTTGTCTGCTGCGGTTAGTACCCTGGCTTTGTCGGTTCTTAAGGCTATGTAAAGTCTGCTCCTGCCGCGATGATGCTCGCAGAGGCTCTTTATCGCGGTGATGCTCTCTTTAGTAACTTCTTTGGCGTCGAGCTTTATCGTTACCGAGGCGGCTATTTTTTCGGTGACATCTTCAAGTGGTATTAACTCTTCAGCGAAGATGTTGGGCTTTTCTCTTTTGCAGTCGACTTTGCCTCTGACGAAGACTACACGGTCCTCGACGATGTAGTCGGCGTATTTTTCCAGCACCCTGGGGAACAATACAACCTCAGCTTCGCCCTGTAGGTCCTCGAGTATAAAGACCGCCATTCTGGCACCTGCATTGCGACCTTTTTTCGTAATGTGGTATCTGGTCCGTGTTACCATACCGCCTATTACTACCTCTTTGTCCTGGGTTGCACCTTTCAACTGCGAGGTGTCGATCGAAGAATACGCGTCGATCTTTTCGGCGCAGTGACTCAAGGGATTGCTGGTGACATAGAAGCCTAATACCTGTTTCTCGTAGAAGAGCATCATGGCTTCGGGCCAGGGTGCGAGTTGCGGGAGTTTTTCGTGGTCCTTGGAGTAGTCGCTTTGGTCGTCAGAGCCTGCGAAGAAATTCATCTGGCCGCTTTGCTTATCAGACTGCATGGTTGAACCGTTCTGCATGGCCTGTTCGAGTCCTGCGATCATCTGCGCTCGGTGTCCGCCAAGGTGATCGAAAGCGCCCGCTTTTATAAGCGATTCGAGTACCTGTTTATTGGCGGCTCTTAGGTCGATGTTTTCGCAGAAATGGAAGAGGCTCTGGAATTTGCCGGTCTTTTCTCTGGCGATGATTATCTGCTCGACGGCTTTTTCGCCTACACCTTTAACAGCAGCCAGGCCGAAACGTATTACAGGCTTTTTATCTTTGCCGCGCCCCTTATACAAAGGTGTAAAGTCGACGCCGCTTTCATTGATGTCGGGCGGCAGGATCTCGATATCCATCTTCCTGCATTCGCCGATATAGTCGACGACCTTGTCGGTATTGCCCATTTCATACGTCAACAGTGCCGCCATAAACTCGTTCGGCCAATGGGTTTTCATGTATGCGGTCTGATAGGCGATGAAGGAATATCTCGTCGAATGGCTCTTGTTAAAACCGTAGCCTGCGAATTTCTTTATAAGCTCGAAAATTTCCTGTGCCTGGGTTTCAGTCAGGCCTTTATCGACACAGCCTGCGATGAACTTTTCCTTTTCGCGAGCGATGACCTTTAGCTTCTTTTTGCTAATGGCCTTGATCAATCCGTAAGCCTCTCGCAACGGTATATCGCCGAGCCGATTACATATCCGCATGACCTGTTCCTGGTAGATCATTATGCCGTAAGTCTCATCGAGAATTTCGGTCATGATCGGGTTAGGC
>JBHPGW010000096.1:0-8547 GCA_042569785.1 Planctomycetota bacterium
CCTGCTTGGAGGCTGGTTCAAGAACGTCAAGATAATGCACTAAGATATTATCGCGGCAGCTGATGACTATCTACCATTGCAAGTTATAGGCTCATTACGCAACGCACACATACTAATCTCAATAGGTGCAATATTTTGCTGGCACAGGGCGTATTTCTATGATATTCTGGCTTTGAACATTGGATTTTGACGATATAAAAGGCAATGGCAGAAGAAATAGAGATCAAAACTAAAAACAAACCCGCCCTTAGCGGCTGGCCTATGATCATTGGCTGGATTGCGATGATGATATTCGCGTTTCACGCCTGTACACACATGGTCGGGGCGGGCGATACCTGGGTGGCGATGGCATGTGGACGTCACTTTATCAATCACGGCATCGATACGGTCGAACCATTCAGCGCCAATTCTCATAAGGCAGGGCCAACCGAACAAGAGGTTGAAACATGGCCCGGTTGGGCTCAGTGGATAACCGAGAAGGTTGGACTTGATACGGTTAAGTATTGGCATCCTACCGGCTGGGTGAATCAGAACTGGTTGACGCATGTTATTTTTTATTGGCTTAGTCACGAGTCGCCCTTTGCCGATGCTGAAAACCTTTCGTTCAATACGCTTGTTTATTGGAAGTTCGCGGTTTATATACTTGCTGTTCTTTGTGTCTATTATATGACCCGGCTGTTAGGGGTGAATCAGGCACTTAGCGCAGTGTTCGCCTGCTTTGCGATTTTCATAGGCAGGTCGTTTTTTGATATTAGGCCCGCGGGATTCTCGAATCTTTGCGTAGCGGCATTTCTGCTTATCCTTACTCTCGCGACATATCGCAATATTTGGTACATCTGGCTCGTTGTTCCGTTAACGGTATTCTGGTGTAATGTTCACGGCGGATATATTTACGTCTTTATTATGATGGCATCTTTTGTCGGACTTAACTTGTTAACAAGTTTCACAAAGGACCGATTCGTTTCGATAGGGCGAAAAGGTGTTTATCATTCTATCGGAGCAGGCGCCGCGGCTTTTATTGCTTCGATCGTATTTAACCCGTTTCATTTGACCAACCTTACGCATACTTTTGTTATCAGTGTCAGCGAATACGCAAAAGAATGGCGAAATGTCCGTGAGTGGCGACCGGCGTTCGAGTGGAGCAACAAGATAGGAACTGCGGTACCTTTTCTGATAATGTATATTCTCTGTTGGGTACTGTTGTTGGCCTGGATCGTTTCGATGATAGTGACTTCTCGTTCGGTCAAGAGCAGGGGTAAACGAAAGGCGGATATACGGGGAAGTTACCAATGGCCCAAACTTGACCTGGCATTGATGGCTGTCGCGGCTCTTACTATTTATATGGCGATACGATCACGGAGATTTATTCCGATAGCGGGCATGGCGGCATGTCCGTTGATCGCAATGTTCATACAGCAGATCGTGCGCATGATCTCGGCCACACACAATTTTCATAAAAAGGGTGTCCTTACGGTTTCCGCGATGCCGATAAAGCTGCAGCGGATATTTATTTTAGCAGGTGTCGGGGCGGTGTTGATCTTCGGTACATGGTGGGGCCTTAAATTCAAGCGGATTTATCTCGATCCATATCGTAGAGACCCAAAATTGACTTCGGTTTTTATGCGAATGACTGCTTCAAATGCAAAGCCCTTTTACGCTATGAAGTTTATAAGGGACAACCATATTTCCGGCAATATGTTCAACTACTGGACCGAAGGCGGTTTTATCGGCTACGGACAGGTACCTGACCCGAATACTGGTAAAACTCCGTTGCAGTTATTTATGGACGGCAGGGCACAGGCGGCGTACAATTATCAGGATTTTCGTCGATGGAACGAAGTTATGTTTCTCCCGCAATTTGTTTATCCAGCTAAAAGGAGGGGGCACAAGCTCGACTACAAACAAATGGGCAGATGGGTCGAGAAGCAATTCAAGAAACGCAAAGTCTGGGTGGTCTTAATGCCCACGACTGACCCGTCAGTAACCAATGGGCCTTTCCTAAGGACAGTTGAGCTGAATCGCGATTGGAAGATGGTATTTATAAATGGCAAACAGAGGTTATTCGTAGATGTCACGACACCACGAGGCAGAGAACTTTACGACGGGATATTTAACGGGCAAACTCTTTACCCTGACCAGTTCCATCGCAAACTTATTCTCGCTCATTATCAATTCTTTATGACAAAAAACACAGCCGATCTGAATAAGGCCCTTGACCTGGCGATCGAGGCTTTTGAGTTTTCTCAGTCGCCGTTAGCAATGCAGCAGATCGTTTCAGCGGCAAGATTTACAAAGGGTTTGAACCTGCGTATCGAGAAATTCTGCGGCGATTATCTTGCCGATTTCGAGGAAAATAGAGACACCTATTTTGCCCAGGATGGTTTCATTTACAAACTCACCTCGGCCATGCTGGCCAGTTCACGCCTGGACAATGCCTACAGGATGCGAAAGGACCCGGATAAATCAAAAACTTACGCCGTCAAAGTAAAGCAATATCAAGCAGAGCGTAACAAATTGCTAATGGATACCAAATGGTAAATAATGATGGCCACAAGCGACGAAAGAATTAATTATGGAATATGATCCTGAAAATTTAGACGAATCCCTAAGAGCAGTTCCCGTAAATCCAACCATTGTAACGCCTACTAAAAAACGAAAAGGCTGGAGAATATTCTGGACGATCGTTACTTGTCTTTCTGTATTGTTTAATGGCATATTGTTTTTGATGCTGATAGGCCTGTTCGCCATCTTCGCAACCGGGCATCGAACGGTTTTAACTGAGCAGGTCATACAGGCAGGCGAGAGGACAAACAAGATCGCCGTGATAAATCTTGATGGAATGATAACCGGTGAAAAAGCTCAGGATATTTACTCTCAGATAAAGGCCGCCACCGATGACAAGAACGTCAAGGCACTGATACTGCGGATAAATTCGCCGGGCGGAACTGTTTTTGCCAGTGACGAGATATACCATGAGATACTCAGATACCGCGAAAAGACCCAAAAGCCGGTCGTCTCTTTTATGCGCGGCGTAGCGGCTTCGGGAGGGTATTATGCAGCGGTAGCCAGTGACAAAATCATCGCCGAACCGACTGCGATCACCGGCTCGATCGGTGTGATAATGGGGTATATGGTTGTGCAGGAACTGCTAGAGGGCAAACTTGGCATCGAGCCGGTAGTAGTTAAATCCGGCGAGAAAAAGGACTGGCCAAGCTCATTTAGGCCGCCCAGCCCGGAGCAGTTAAAATACCTCGAAGATAAACTTATCACACCAGCCTACGAAAGATTTGTAAAGGTGATAGCTGACGGCAGGGACAAACTTTCTATTGACGATGTAAAACGCCTCGGCGACGGCAGTATCTATTGGAGCGCCGAAGCCCTTGAAGAAAATCTGATCGACCAGATAGGCTACCTCGATGATGCGGTAAAGCTGGTATCAGATATGGCTGGAATTGAAAAACCACACGTTATAGAATATCGAAAACCTTTCTCGCTGACAGGGCTTTTAGGTGCGAAAAGTAAAAGCCTGCTCAATATCGATAGAAACACCATCTACGAAATGTCAACTCCGGAGCTGCTGTACCTATGGAGCAGCTACTAAAAAACAGTGCCCCGTGCTCCGAGGCTCGTCTCTCGAAAAAATGGGTAACTGCATATCAGCAGGCATATAACAGATGGCGGCAGGTTTTGCTGAACAAATTGAACCTCTGAGAGTAAAAAAATACTTGGGGTTTTAAAATTGTTATTGATTTATATTGCCTTACTTGTCAAAAAACTGTATAAGACAGGAAAATATACAATAAATCATTTAAGGAGGCTCAAAATGCCTGCGGACACATTAAAATCTACGTTAAGAAACGATTCTGAAAGGTGCGGCACTATGGAACGCAAAATGGTCACGATCGACGGCAATACAGCAGCGGCGTATGTCGCTCATGCTACAAACGAAGTAATCGCAATTTACCCTATTACCCCGAGTTCGGTTATGGGAGAGATAGCTGACGCCAGATCGGCAAGTGGTAAAGCAAATATCTGGGGCACGATACCATCTGTTACCGAAATGCAATCCGAAGGCGGAGCTGCCGGTGCTATACACGGCGCGTTGGCAACCGGTGCTCTGGCGACGACCTTTACCGCTTCGCAGGGCCTGCTCCTGATGATACCGAACATGTATAAGATAGCCGGCGAGTTACTGCCAACCGTTTTTCACGTTTCTGCACGTTCGCTCGCCTGTCAGGCACTTTCGATCTTCGGCGACCATTCAGACGTTATGGCATGTCGGCAAACCGGCTTTGCCATGCTGAGTTCATGCAGTATTCAGGAGATCATGGACTTTGCGTTGATCGCTCAGCAGGCAACGCTCGCTTCAAGGATACCTTTCCTGCACTTCTTCGATGGCTTCAGGTCAAGCCACGAGATACAGAAAGTCGAAGAGCTGACCTTTGATGATATGCGTACGATGATCGACAATGATTTGGTTGTCGCGGCCAGAACCAGGGCGCTTAGCCCCGATCATCCTATGATCGGCGGTACCGCTCAGAACCCCGACGTCTATTTCCAGGGCAGAGAAACGGTTAACAAATACTATGACGCTGTCCCGCGGATCGTTGCCGAGACGATGGACAAGTTCGCCAAGTTGGTTGGACGCCGGTATCACCTCTTCGATTACGTCGGTTCAGCCGATGCTGAAAAAGTTATCATTATCATGGGCTCCGGTGCCGATACGGTACACGAGACGGTGGAGCATCTAAATAGTAAAGGTGAAAAAGTTGGCGTGCTGAAGGTCAGGTTATTTAGACCGTTCAGCATTAAAGATTTCATCGGCGCGTTACCAAAAAATGTCAAAAAGATTGCCGTCCTCGACAGAACAAAAGAGCCCGGCTCATTGGGCGAGCCTTTGTATATGGACGTGCGAACCGCGATAGGCGAAGCTATGGGCAAACACGAAACAGCATTCGATCAGTATCCTGAAATAGTTGGAGGCAGATACGGGTTAGGCTCCAAAGAATTTACCCCCGCAATGGTCAAAGCCGTCTTCGACAACCTCGACGCAGCCGAACCAAAGACCAGCTTCACAGCAGGTATCATCGATGATGTCACCAATAAGAGCCTCGAAGTCGACCCCGGCTTTGACGTTGACAGCCAGGGTGTTTTCTCTGCTATGTTTTACGGCTTAGGTTCCGATGGTACTGTTGGTGCCAATAAGAACTCGATCAAGATCATCGGTGAAAAAACCGAAAACTACGCCCAGGGCTATTTCGTTTACGATTCAAAAAAAGCGGGAGCGGTAACGATCTCGCATCTGCGTTTCGGCAAAGACATTCTCCGCAAACCCTACCTGGTAACACAAGCTGACTTCGTCGCATGTCACAATACCAGCTTCCTCGAAAAATACGACATGCTCTCAAAGGCCAAAGAAGGCGCTACGTTCCTCTTAACCAGTACGCACGACAAGGATGAGGTTTGGGACACACTGCCGAAGGAAGTGCAAAAACAGATAATCGATAAGAAGCTAAAATTCTATGTCATTGACGCGATCTCACTGGCTCAGGAGCTTGGCCTTGGAGCGAGGATCAACGTGATCATGCAGACCGCGTTTTTCAAGATCAGCGGTATCATCGAATCGGAAAAAGCGATCGCCGCGATCAAGGACGCTATCAAAAAGACTTACGGCAAAAAGGGCGAAAAAGTAGTTCAGATGAACAACGCCGCTGTCGACGAAGCCCTGGATAAGATATTCCAGGTCAAGGTTCCAGCGGAAGTGACAAGTAAAATAACCATGCCGCCGATAGTACCCGAAAACGCACCGGATTTTGTTAAGGAAATAACCGCTGAGATGATTGCGCTTCGAGGTGACGATCTGCCGGTAAGTAAGATGCCCGCCGACGGTAAGTTCCCCACGGGCACGACCAAATACGAGAAGCGTAATATCGCTGTCAAGATTCCATGCTGGGAGCCGGACCTTTGTATCCAGTGCGGCCGATGTTCGCTCGTTTGTCCGCATGCCGCGATTCGCATCAAGGACTACGACCCCAGGTGCCTCGATTCCGCTCCGCAGACTTTCAAAAGCGTAGACGCCAAAGGCAAAGATTTCGCAGGAATGAAGTTTACCGTTCAGGTTGCACCCGAAGACTGTACCGGCTGCGGTGCCTGCGTCGAAAGTTGCCCCGGCCAGGAAAAAGACGAGAACAAGCAACCCACAGGCAAAAAAGCAATTAACATGGTAACGCAGGAACCTGTCCGTGCCGCCGAACGCGAAAATTATAGCTACTTCCTCTCGATAGAAAACACCGATCCCGGCTTGTTCAAGTCCAACACCGTCAAAGGCTCTCAGTTGATAGAGCCTTTGTTCGAGTATTCCGGAGCTTGTGCGGGCTGTGGTGAAACCGCTTACGTCAAACTCCTGACCCAGTTGTTCGGCGACCGAGCACTGATAGGAAACGCGACAGGCTGCTCTTCGATTTACGGAGGCAATCTTCCCACCACCCCATACACCAAAAGAAGTGACGGCAGGGGACCAACATGGAATAACAGTTTGTTCGAGGATAACGCAGAATTCGCGATGGGGATGAGGCTGACAGTTAACAAGTTTACCGCCTCGGCGATTGAACTGCTTGGAAAAGCTGCCGAAGCAGGGTGTATAGATAAAACACTGGCAGATGAAATTATTTCTTCAACCATTGCAAACGATCCTGCCCAGGCCGAGATCGAAAAACAGCGAATGAGGGTCGAACAGCTCAAGGCGCAGTGCTCTGCCGGCGAATGCGATTATTGCAGCCAACTGCTCAGCATCGCTGATTACCTGGTACGCAAGAGCGTCTGGGCTCTCGGCGGAGATGGATGGGCTTATGATATCGGTTACGGCGGACTCGACCATGTACTGGCAAGCGGTGCTGACGTTAATGTCCTGGTGCTTGATACCGAGGTTTATTCAAATACAGGCGGACAGATGTCCAAGTCAACTCCCAGAGCGGCAGTCGCAAAGTTTGCCGCCGCTGGAAAGAGACAGCCGAAAAAAGATATGGGTATGCTCGCGATCGTATACGGCAACATCTACGTCGCCAAGGTCGCAATGGGTGCAAATACCAATCAGGTAGTAAAGGCATTTATCGAAGCCGAAAGCTATCCAGGCCCCTCACTTATCCTTGCCTACAGCCATTGTATCGCACACGGTATCAATATGACCACAGGTCTTGATGAACACAAAAAAGCTGTTGAGTGCGGACACTGGCCGTTGTACAGGTTCGACCCGCGTTTGCGAGATGCCGGCAAAAATCCTCTTCAGCTCGATTCCAAGCCGCCCACACTTGATTTTAAAGAATACCTCACCGGCGAAAACCGTTACCGCGTCCTGCAGAAAGCAGACCCCCAGACCGCGGAAAAACTCTTCAAGCTCGCCGAATCAGACGCAATGGCTAAATACGAGATGCTGGAAAAACTGGCAAAATAGCGGTGACTTTCGATGCGGATAAAGATTTAAAAGGTATGAGCCTTGCCGAACTTGAACAGCTTTCGGTGGGGCTTGCCCAGAAAAAGTACATCGCCAAATATATCTTTTCGTTTATCCACAACAAAACCGCAGAAGAGATTTCCCAGATTTCTCCTCTCAGTAAAGCATTTCGTAATCAGCTGATCGATGACGGCTATTACATCTCGAATCTGCGCATCGTTGAAAAACTTGTTGATGCGGATGGTACAGTGAAATATCTCTTCGAACTGTTTGATAAGAATACGGTTGAGGCGGTTGTCTTATCAGATGGTAAGAGAAAAACTGTTTGCGTTTCGACTCAGGTCGGCTGTGCTGTGAACTGTCAATTCTGCGCAACAGGTAAGCTAAAGTTTAAACGCAACCTTACTGTCGGCGAAATACTTGACCAGGTATATATTGCCGGCCGAGATAATGGCAGGATCAGTAATGTCGTTTACATGGGTATGGGCGAACCGATGTACAACTACGATAATGTGATCAAGTCTGTAAAACTGTTGATCGACCCGGCTGGTCAGAATTTTGCCATTCGACATTTAACGATCAGTACCTGCGGTATAGGCGAGGGTATATTGAAATTAGCTGACGAGGATATTCGTCCTCGGCTGGCGGTGTCGCTTAACGCAGCTTTCGATTCTATACGAACCAAACTGATGCCGATCAACAAGAGCTATTCCTTATCCGAACTGCTAAAGGCGTTAAGGGTTTATCAGCTCAGAACCAAACAGCGTGTGACAATTGAGTATGTATTGCTAAAAGATGTTAACGACTCAGACGCTGACGCGGAAGCTTTGGCCAGGATACTCAAGAGCATAAAGTGCAATGTCAATCTAATAGGATACAACGCTCATCCGGGCAGCAAATTCCAGGCAAGTACCAAGGCCCCTGATTTCGCGTCAATATTGACCAGAGCTGGTATCGAGACGATAATCCGAGCAAAAATGGGGGCGAAGATCAAAGCGGCTTGCGGCCAACTGGGAGCGGATAAGCTAAAATAAAACTCCTCTCTAGAGCATTTTAATATTTTCTGTTCGCATTTAGGCCGTCGTGAGGACAAGGCT
>JBHPGW010000097.1:0-8452 GCA_042569785.1 Planctomycetota bacterium
CTTATAACGACCCGCGAAGCATAAATCACTGCCTGTTAGGGCTGGAGGTTCTTGGCAAAGCCAAAGTGCTTGAAGATATCGAGTCGGTGGAAAGACGGATTATCGAAAAGGCGATTGAGTACCATGGGCTTAAGGAACTGCCTGGCGATCTGGATGGCGAAATCCTGTTGTTTTGTCAATTGATACGCGATGCTGATAAGATCGACATTTTTTATGTAGTGCTTGACTATTACACCCAATACCGCGACAATCCTGCGGGATTCAAGCTTGAAATTGAACTGCCCGATGAGCCGGGGTATTCCGTGGAGATAGTCGAGTTGATCCTCAACGAGCAAAGGGTCGACTACGACAAATTGAAAACGTGGAACGACATGAAACTGCTGCAGCTGTCGTGGGTGTATGATGTCAATTTTATTGCCACGCTCGAACGTATTAAAGAACGCAAGTACCTTGAAATGATCATTGAATTTTTGCCGGATACCAGCGACATAACCAAGGTCGCTGAAAAAATATATGAATATGTTGATCAGAGAATAGAACAAAGTTGACGGTTTAGGAAAGGGGTCGCTATGAGAGATGTAATTTTACAGACTAATATCGAGGGGCAGGAGCCGATACGCGGGAAAGTTCGTGACATTTACGATCTGGGTGACAAAATGATCATCGTCGCTACCGACAGAATAAGCGCGTTCGACGTTATTATGACTAATGGTATACCGTATAAGGGAATCGTTTTGACACAGATATCCAGGTTCTGGTTCGAGTTGATAGGCAAAGAAGTTGCCCATCACATGATAACCGACGATGTGAGCCAGTTCCCCGAGCCTTTCTGCAGCCATCCCGATCAGCTCGAAGGCAGAAGTATGCTTGTCAAAAAAGTCGAGGTACTCCCGATCGAATGTGTGATCCGCGGATACCTGGCAGGCTCCGGGTGGAAAGAGTACAAAAAAACACAGACCGTCTGCGGAAATAAACTGCCCGAAGGCCTGACACAGTGCGCCAAGCTGCCCGAATTAATCTTTACTCCAGCTACCAAAGCTGAGGTCGGCGATCACGATGAGAATATCAGCTTTGAAAAATGCGTCGATATCATCGGCGCCGAACGAGGCGAGTATGTAATGAACGCCAGTATGGGTGTTTTCCAAAAGGGCAGTGACTATGCCGAGACCAAAGGCATCATTTTGGCTGACACGAAATTCGAATGGGGCATCGCAGACGGTCAGGTCATCCTGATCGACGAAGTTCTTACGCCGGATTCTTCGCGGTTCTGGCCGGCGGATAAATACGAAGCCGGCAGGGATCAGGAAAGCTACGATAAACAGTTCGTCCGCAACTACCTCGAAAGTATCAATTTCGATAAATCCGGCGAAGGTGTAGAGCTTCCCGAAGATATTGTCACTAAGACCAGCAATAAGTATATCGAAGCCTACGAGCAACTGACCGGCAAACAGTTCCGATTCTGAGCACTGAAACGTGGATAGAAAAACAACTATATTTCAGTGGTCGCAGTTACTGTCACTGGCGGTGATACATGTTATGATGGGAACGTTCGCCGGTATTCTGCCGGTAATTTTACCCAGGGTGCGCGAGGAGTTTGCGCTTTCGCTTTCAGCTGTCACTATCATCTTAGCAACGATGAACCTGGTCAATAACGGTACGCAGCTTATGATCGGTCACCTCCGAGACGATAAGAGTAGGCCCTTGCTCATGCAGATCGGGCTTTGTATTGCTATCGCGATATGCGCGATGAATTTACTCAAAGGTTTGCCACATTCCTATTTGCTGCTGATCGTGATGGCTGCGGTTACAGGGTTTGGGATAGCGATAATGTTTCCGGAGATACTTCGAGCGGTTCACGCACTCGACGGTATTTCGCCATCGGTTAGCAGCGGTGTTTTTATGATCGGCGGCAATATCGGGTTTACCGTGGGGGCCTGGCTGGCGACGTTACTGGTTACTCGATTCGGTTTGCAGGGGTTGTACTTTTTTTTGCTGGCACCTGTGATAAGCCTGACGCTGATAAAATCGCTGAAGATACGCCTTGCGATAGAGTCAAAAAGTAACGATACAGATAGCTCGGATAGTCCTGGTTTATCTATATGGTGGGTTTACGCCGCGACGGTACCTTACGGCATTGCCCTTTTAGTTATATTGTCGCTTTTGCCTACCTGGCTCAACGAACTTGGATACGAGCTTACTTATGGCGGGCAGGCGGTAATGATCTTCGGTTTGGGAAGTGTGGTCGGGACGCTTTTCTGGGCGGCGATCGCGATGAAAAAAGGCGAACTTATTACCACTGTAGTGGCTATTTTTCTTGGTCTGCCTGTTCTCTGCTGCTATTTTGTATTCATCGAACACCGCTGGGCGGTCTGGATATTGTTTGTTGCCGGGCTGATCCCGGGGTCTTTATTTCCATTATTTATTACGATGGCCAGACGGTCTGGCGGCCTTAAGCTCGGCCAGAGAATGGGGCTTATCATCGGCGGGGTTTGGGGAATCGCAAGTATATTCCTTATGGCAGCGGGGTATCTGGCTGAATATATTGGCATCGGCAAACTCATAATGTTTTCGCCGGCGGGCCTTCTGATATCAGCAGCTGTCTGCATTGTAATTATGAAAAAACAACGTTGTCGGAAAAGCTCTTGAGCGAAAAAAATTACAAATTTCAATGGGCACAATTGCTCACCCTTACCGCGATACATTTTCTGATCGATATGACAGGCGGAATGCTGCCTGCACTATTGCCGAAGATTCGTGAAAAGTTCGGTCTGACCTTGACCGCCGGCGTTGCGATACTGACGGTTCTTAATATCGCATGTAACCTCGGACAGATATTGACCGGGCATACCAGGGCGACGAAAACGAACCCATTGTTATTGCCGCTGGGACTTTTTCTTTCAGCGTCACTTTGCTGGATCGCGGTGGTTAGTCAATCGGCGACTGCGTTTGCGATACTTAACGTTATCGTAGTGGTGACTGGGGTCGGTATCGCAATAATGCATCCGGAGTCGCTGCGAGCGATCCACGGCCTCGATAAGATATCGCCGGCGATGAGTACCGCTGTTTTTATGTCGGGCGGTTTTATCGGTTTTGCCAGCGGCGGGCTTGTTGCTACATCGCTGGTGTCATGGCTCGGCTGGTCTGGGATGTTCTTTATCCTTATCTCGCCGGCTGTCGGTATCAGCCTTATAAAACTTTTTAAGATACGCTTAGCTGTTGAAAACGATTCGGCAAGATCATCGGTTGACCCGGAGCAAAACCGATATCCGTTTAGCCTGGTAATGGCGATGGCAATACCTTTGGCGGCGGGGTCGACGATACTTATCGCTCTATTGCCGACACGGTTGGCTGAGTTCGGCTTTACTCTTGTCTTCGGAGGATATCCTGCCCTGCTTTTAGGAGTTGGCGCAGCGGTTGGGTCATTCTTCTGGGCAGCGGTTGCCAACAGGAAAGGGGCTCTTGTCTCTTCTATTATTGCGCTACTTACGGGTCTGCCATTTTTGATCGCATACTTGGCATTGATAAAATTCCAAGTTGCAATCATCTTATTATTCGCCACAGGTTTTTGCTCGACGGCTGCATATCCGATGGTAGTGACAATGGCACGGCATGCCGTTGGATTCAACCTGGGCAGGCGAATGGGCTTTATTGTTGGCGGGTCATGGGGTGCTGGGAGTGTCATTTTAATGCTCGTAACTTTTATAGCTGAGAAATTTGGCATGACGGTTCAGCATATCCTGCTGACGACACCGGTTTGCTATCTGCTCTCTGCGATTATCGCGATCGTACTAATGCGCAAAAACTATGCGAGCGTAGTTGATTAAACATCTCCAGGCTGGTACAATCTACCGGCAATGAAAGAAATGTTCTTAAAAAACGAAAGCCTCTTTATTTATATTGTGCTGGCGTTGGTAACTGCGGCTGTGTACGCACCGGCTGTCAAGCACGAATTCATCCGATACGACGACGACACTTACGTCACTACCAACCGTAACTTGCAGCAGGATTTTTCTTTTAAAACTGTCAAGTGGGCCTTGGGTACCGGCCATGCGAGCAACTGGCATCCTGTGACCTGGTTTTCACATATCCTTGACTATCAGCTCTTCGGTCTTGAGCCGGCAGGGCACCACCTTGTCAATTTGGCACTGCACATTATAAATACACTGCTGCTGTTTGGGGTTCTAAAGCAGATGACCGGAGCGGTGTGGCCCTGTGCTTTTGTAGCGGCACTATTTGCGTTGCATCCTCTGCACGTCGAATCGGTCGCGTGGGTAGCTGAAAGAAAGGACCTGCTGAGTACATTCTTCTGGCTGAGCACGACTATCGCTTATGTCCGTTATACGAAAAAGTCCCGCGTCGCCTGCTATATATTGGTGCTGATACTGTTTGGGCTGGGGCTGATGGCAAAGCCTATGCTGGTGACACTGCCCTTCGTATTACTGCTGCTTGACTATTGGCCGCTGGAAAGATTTGGCAAAAAAAACACCCTGCGATTGATCGTGGAAAAGATCCCGCTGATCGCGATCACTATCGGATCAAGTGTTATAACCTTCATCGTTCAGCGGGCAGGCGGCGCGATGGCGAATATGCAAAAGTATGATATGCAAACGCGCCTTGGTAATGCGGCTGTCTCTTATGTCACTTACATTGTCAAAATGTTTTATCCAACCCGGTTAGCCGTTTTATATCCGCATCCTGGGAATAGCCTGTCGATGACCAAGGTTCTGCTCTGTGTGGTGGTGCTTGTCTTACTTACATTTGTTTTTCTCTACCTTGCGCGGCGAAAGAAATATTTTGCCGTAGGCTGGCTGTGGTATCTCGGTACTCTCGTGCCGGTGATAGGCATTGTTCAGGTCGGCGTACAGAGCCACTCGGATAGGTATACTTATATTACGCTGACGGGGCTATTTATTATTATCGCGTTCGCGGTGCTTGAGTTTACTATGAAACTGCCTTATCGAAAAACCATCCTGTCATTAGCCGTTGTTTTAATATTGGGGTCATGCGCGTTTGGTACATCTGTGCAATTGAGACATTGGAAGAACAGCATGACCTTGTTCAGCCATACTCTCGATATCACCAGCAATAATTTTATAATGCTCAACAACTACGCGAACCTTCTCGGCGACGTCGGCCAAAACGAACTGGCGATAGAGCACTTCAACAAAGCTCTCAAGTTAAGGCCCAACGACGTTGAAATACACACCAACCTTGCCAACGCACTGGCCAAAGTCGGCAAAACCGAGGATGCTGTCAAGCATTTCGAGAGGGCACTGAAGCTAAAGCCCAATTTTGGTGAAGGGCACTACAATTTTGCTTTGCTCCTTAGCCGGACAGGCCAAACCGAGGCAGCTATCCGCCATTACCGCAGAGCCATCGAGCTGGACCGTTATAACGTCGATGCCCTTAATAATCTGGCCTGGATATTGTATCAGCAGGGTCAATTCGAGCGGGCAGCTGAGTATTTTGGAAAAGCTATCGAGGTCAAACCCGATTCGGTAGTAGCTCACGGCAGATTAGGACTGACGCTCAATCAGCTCGGCCGGATCGACGAGACTATCGAGCAATTCAAAATAGTTCTGCAGGCGATTCCCGATGATGCCGAAATGCATTTTAACCTGGCATATCTGCTCAACAGTAAGGGCCAAACCGACCAGGCCATTATTCACTGCAAAAAAGCACTGCAAATCAATCCGAACATGGAAAAAGCTCAAAAACTGCTGAACTCAGCCATAAAAAAATGACCTTAGAAGCGTATAGGCTTTAGGGGCTGTCGCGAAATAATGTGGATTTAGGCAAAATAGCCTTGCGTTGATACCCACCTTTTTGGTAAAATACATGTAGATGGAGGCAAACTCGGCAGGAAAGCCGGTTTTGACGCTTATATGCTACTTATGGTCTGCGAGATACGGACAGAGGGTAGGTGTCTAACTAAAAAGAAACTGTTTTTTTTAAGGGAGTATTTAGCATGAAAGCTAAAAAAAGTGTTGTCGCAGGCGTGATTTTTTATGTTTTAGTATTAGTCTTAGGATTAGTCGGTTCAGCTTTTGGTATCGTCGAGGAAGACTTTGAAGGTTTGACCGCACAGCCATGGACCAACCCCGATGGTACAGACAATGGCGCAGGACTGCCGGATTTCACAAATTCTGGTTACGATGCGTCCCCTATCGGCTCGATTGGCAACGTGGCCTCTGCAGGTAATGGCAGCCCGAACGCAATGCACTCAATCGCAGGCAGCAGTGAGAATCGCACCGTATACTGGCAACCCGCAGGCTTTGCTGCCGAGATGAAGCCGGTCATTGATCTCAGTTTTGATCTCAAGATTGACGTCAGCGGAATAGAAGGCGATACTGGCGGACGCACTATGGTCGGCTGGCATGTTGGCGGCGCCCACTATATCGATCTATGGTTTCAGGCTAGGGTAAACGGCACCGCGCAAATTTGGGGTCGTGAACTCTTTGGGACCGTTGACCCTGACGCCGGCTATCTGGAAGCCGAAGTAACAGGTTTGGTTGTAGGTGCATGGAACACAGTAGAGATACATATCGACGAAAATGCGGGCGCGCACGGCGAGACCAGTGCTCGTATCAATGGCGGCGCTTGGGCTACGGTTCCCAGAAGCCTGTATACTGTTGAGGCGTTTGGAATAAGTAGTCTCAAACATACGCTCACCGGGCAAACCTACATTGACAACATCAGTGTGACAGCTACATCAGGGCTTATCACTCTCTCGGATATGAGTGATTTTTGCCCGAAAGGCGACCTAAACGGTGACTGTGCGGTTAACTGGCAGGATGTAGATCTGCTGGGCTTGTTGTGGCTGAGCGGACAGGCCTACGGTGATTTGGATGACGACAACAATGTCGACGCGAATGATTTTGCAATAATAGCAAACCAGTGGAAAGAAGTTGAACAATTCCCTGGCTTTATTATCGATTCTAATATAACGGCTACCGCATGCAGCGGTACAGGCCCGCAGGAAACAGTTAACCGTTCCGGGCTGATCAATCGCTTACACGATACGGAACAGACAAATATGTGGCGCTCTGTCGCAGGCGGCGCGGGCGGGTCGAATCCCAACCCCGGTTCAGAAGCGGGAGCGGCGTGGATAAAATATGAGTTTGATAAGGTCTATGACATCAACGATATGTGGCTGTGGAATTATAACGAGGCAGGCAGTAGTGACAGCGGTCTGCGCAATGTTTCTGTTGAATATTCAACTGACGGGATAAGTTATACTAAGTTAGGTGATTCTGAATTTGCCCAGGCTGACGGCATCGATAATATGCAGCATAATTTTGGAGTTGATTTCGGTGATGCCAGCGCTAAATACGTTGTGATAACAGCAAAAAGTTCTGATGGCAACTGGGGGGGTAGTTATTACGGCCTGAGCGAGGTGCGATTCGACCTGGCCCGTTCGAGCATGGAAATTTCCACAGACAGGAAATTGCCTGCAAGAGGAGCCAGTTGCCCGCTAACCGTCGAAGAGCTTAACGCATATAACGCAACGCCGGGCAGTACGATAGACTTCTACGCTCAATACGATGATGGCGAACCGGTATTGTTAAGCCAGGAGCCTGTTGCGATAGGCAGCAGTTTTAACTGGGTTCCGACTCAGAACGGCCCGTATAAATTGTGGTGCGATCTCGATGGAACCATTTCGACGATTCGTGAAGTCTTTGTCACTGAAAAGAAACTTCACTTTGGCTACTGGACCATGCCCGACGAAACAGAATACGCAACATCATACATGCGTAATGCCAGCATGCCCAACAGGACAAATCTCTACAGAGGTATAAAGCCTACGCCATGGAAGAACGGCATGCATTTAACTGGCTATGACGATATTGATTTTTACAATTATTGGTTAACTATGCCAGATCAGTTTGCAGTTGGAGCCCAGATCGATGAATTCAGCGCCGCCAACGATGCTGAAGCTGAAGCGATGGGCCGGGCACTGCAATGGATCAAACGCGATTACCCGGATTTCTACCTTGTCCCCTGGGCGATCAGCATCCCTGCCACAGGCGGTCCCGATAAGATCGCCGGTTTCGCTGCTTCCGACGAAGTAATAGCCGAGACCTATGCCGGCGATTTCAGGCTTTTCGAGAATAAGTTGAGCCGATATGAACACGCACCAAGCAGAGGGATCGAACATAACACAGTTGCATCTATCGGTTTCGGAACCTGGGTCAACACCATCAATGAACTGCGCCTACAGTTCGAATACATGCGCAGCAATTTCCCTGAGATGCCTGGAGTTGGGTTCTACGGTACGGGAACGCAGATGCAGTACGACGTACTTGACGAGATAATATATGAATACTTCCTCGGCCCTGCCGTCAGAGCAGAAGTTGTAGCTTCTACTCTGGAGGTTCGCAATATCGGCTCATTGACCGCTGAAGATGTAAATGTTATATTCCACACGACAGGCGGTGATGTACTAACAACG